>JAIPFO010000045.1 GCA_021736565.1 Phycisphaerae bacterium
ATTATACAAATCAAGGGCCTTTTCAGGCGTATCATTTTCATGAACCACCGCCTTGATGGCCTGGCTCATGGCAACCGGATCATCGGCCAGAAAGATATTTCGCCCCATATCGACTCCAACGGCCCCCTGATCGATCGCTTTGTATGCCATGGTCAGTGCGTCGATCTCGGGGAGTTTTTTACCACCGGCGATGACAACCGGAATCGGACAGCCGGCGACGACTTTTTCGAAGCCTTCTTCACAGAAGTATGTTTTAACGAAATGGGCGCCCTGTTCAGCGATGATCCGGGTCGCCAGACCCAAATAGCGGGCGTCGCGAACCATCTCTTTGCCGACGGCGGTCACGCCCAAAGTGGGGATGCCGTATTTGTTGCCTTCATTAATCAGGTAGGCCAGGTTCACCAGGGATTCTTTTTCGCAGGGACCGCCGATATGCACCTGGGTGGTGATGGCAGTCGCGTTCATGCGAATGGCCTCTTCAATCGTTACGCCAATCGCCTCATTAGAAAGCTCTTTCAGGATGGAAATACCCGTACTGCACCGCAAAACGAACGGTTTATTCACCGTGGGCGAGATACTCGTCTGCAAGGCGCCGCGGGTGCACATCATGCAATCGACATGCTCTAGCAGTGGCGGAATAACCAGGTCCATACGTTCCAGACCCGTCATAGGTCCAAGCATATAGCCGTGGTCGAAAGCAAGCATAACGGTTTTGCCGGTTTTTTTGTTGAAGATCTGTGAGAGACGGTGTTGCATGCCCCAGTTGATGTGCGAGAGGCCCTTGAGGAAGAAGCCTTCACTTTTCATTGGGGTATTAAGACCGAAATTTTTACTGATGTCGTTGTTGCCGTCAGCGTCAACCATGGTTTTTACCTTTCGATATAATTAGTGTTACGTTTCAGGTGTTCTTCACTCTTCACTCTTCACTTTTAACTTTTCACTTTTAACTTTTCACTTTTAACTTTATTTCAAAGCTTCTGCGAAACCCTGAAAGATGTAGGAGATACTTGTAGCGCCGGGGTCCCCGTGGCCGATCGAGCGTTCGCCCAGGTTTCGGGCCCGGCCGAATTTGGCCTGCATTTGAGTGGTCGCCTCTGCGCCATCGGTAGCGGCCCCGGCAGCCTTCGCCATAATCTCGGAAATATCCCCGGAGCCTTCCGCAGCGGCTTTGATCACTTCAACCGCGGGGATCAGGGCGTCCATCATGGTTTTATCACCAACACCGGCCTTGGACTGCTTCAGCATTTTCGCCAACCCGGCATCGAACATCGCGGCAACCTGCTGATTATCAAGGCGGTCACCCTCAACGCCTTCGCTCATCCCCATGAACAGCGAGCCCAGCAACGGGCCTGTTGAGCCGCCGTCGATACACATGACATTCCAGCCAATGCTGTGCAGCAGCGTCTTAAGATCACTATCTGAACCATCTTTGACCGCCTGAACCATCGCATCAACCGCCCGGACCATGGAAATACCATGATCGCCATCGCCGGTAGCGCAGTCCAGCTGGGTCAGCACCTCAACATTCGTACGGATTTTCCCGGCAGCCGCAACAGCCATCTCGCTAAACTCTTTAGTACCAAGTGTTTGTGTCATTTATCGCGTTCCTTTTATGCAGGGATCCAGTATCTTATATTCGCTGTAATATATCCGATATTGATTTCCGGGTCAAAAGTTAATTTTGACGTCAGCATCAGGAAGAATTGTTCAGGGGCAAACCTTTATAACAGATCCTTTTTTAAACTGTATCCTTTTTTAAATTTTGCTTAAATTTAACGAGTCGGACCAGGATGAGCATAATAAATATCGAAAAGATGATACGGCCAAGAAAAATGCCTGTCCAGTGGCCTCCTATCGAGAGCATCAGCAGGGTGTCTTCAATGAGGCTGTGGCAAAGGCCCATCATGGCCAAGGCAAAGAAGGTATCCTTTTTAGTGATCTGTCCTGAATTCACCTGGCGGATAATGAGTCCGCCGCCATAGGATAAACCCAGAACCATACCAATGACGGTGATTTCGGTTGCCCCATGGCCAATACCTAATGGGCGTAAAAATGGATGAAGGGTTTTCTGAAGAAGGTCTGTGACCTTTAGCCATTTGAGAAGCTTCATTATGGCCAACAAAGCGAAAATGATGATGAAAATCATTGCCAGGTTGGTCAGTTCACCCCAAACCCAGCCAGGCCAGGATTCTTCAACAACCGGACCCTTCCAGATTATTTTAGTTGTATGCCCCAGCCACCCGAACCGGGTCAGGATCAGGTTCAGAATAACGCCATAGATAATCGCACCAAAAAAACGAAAGGCGAGCATGAACCAGAAGTTAACGCCGGCTTTATGGGCAATTTTTATCTCAATGGGCAAAGCGTGGGCAATGAGCATCATGGATGTAAGAACAGTAACCTGTGCAACCGTTAATTCGAGATTACTGCTAAGAGGGATAAATACCAATATCCCGGCGTAAAGATTGGTCAGGAGAGTCGTTGCCCAGACGATGCCCATTTCACCGGGCAAGCCTGCGATGTCCATTACAGGTTCGAGATATCTGGCGAAATGGCCGATCAGGGCAGTTTCCTGCAAGATTTTGACTACGATGATAACCGGTATCATCAGTTTAAATAAGACCAGAGATACCTGCACAGTTTCCTGCAAGATGGATTTGATCAGGTTGTAAAAAAATTGAATCTTGGACAGGATTAACATGGTTTAAAATTGAAAATGGGCGTCACAGGTAAGTCGTACTGGCCTGTGACGCCCATAATATTATTACAAAATTAATATACTTCTGAACGTAATCTAATTATCGTACGGTCATATACGGCGTATCGCAAGTAGCATCCCAATACCCCAGCAGTTCATCATCCATTTTAGCAACAAACATCTGGAAGCCGCCCATTTCCTGAACGGTGAGGTATTCGTCGATGTCGGCGCGGGCCACTTCGATGCCTTTTTCCGCCAGAACCTGTTCGACGCGACGATAGACGATGAAGAGTTCCATCAAAGTGGTTGCCCCGGCGCCATTGAGCCAGACGAGCACTTTATCCCCACTTTTAGCCTTAACGGCCTGGGCAAGCTGAGTAACCATGATCTCAGCGGTTTCATCGGCGGTTTTCATCGGCGAGCGGCCGGTACCGGCTTCACCATGCTGGCCCATACCAATTTCCATTTCATCATCGGCAAGCTCAAAGATCTCTTCACCATTGGAAGGATGGGTAGCGGGCTTGAGCGCAACGGCCAGCGTGGCCATGTTATCATTAAATTTCTTGGCAATCTCATACACTTCATCAAGACTCTTACCGGCCTCAGCGGCAGCCCCGGCCACTTTATAAAGCGGAACACAGCCTACCAAACCGCGACGGTCTTCGACGGGGGCATCGGCACCGGGAGCGATATCTTCATGGGTGAGGATCATTTTGACGTTGATGCCTTCCTTCTCGGCCATTTCCATCGCCATATTGGCACTCATCACATCGCCGGCATGGTTCAAAACGACAAACAGGATACCGGCAGGCCGATTCGCCATTTTCAGTGCTTCGAGCACTTTGGGCGGACCCGGAGCGGCGAAAATATCACCGACAACGCTGATATCAAGCATGCCTTCACCGACAAAACCGCTAAGGGCCGGTTCATGGCCGGCACCACCAAGGGTAACGATAGCCACTTTGTCCTGGCTTTTGGGCGTCGCCCGAACGACCAGCTTACCCGATTCAAGTTTGACTTTATTCTTATAGGCACTGCAATAGCCTTCTAGTAATTCAGCGGTCAGGTCATTGGGGTCATTGATAAATTTTTTCATTGCCATTGTTTCTTTACCTCTTCGTAAAACCAGCAATCGCTGGACCACATCTGCCGGGGGCGAGTGGTAAGATTATTTTCATACCGAAAGATCATTATCAGCCTATCTTTTGCATCAACTCTATCACCGCGTCACCATCAGTAATAAAAGCCACCCGCAACGCCTCTGTCGCGTCAAAAGGTTCGACGATCACGTTTTTACCTTCAAGAGCCGCCTGGAGGTCCTCAACCATATACGCCGCATGTGCATTATTCTGGATCGCCGCATGCATGGGACTGCCCGATTCGAATCGGAGAAATTCGATCCGGTAGGGATGGTTTTCCGGGTCGGTCAAATGAACCTTGATCCCCTCCAGGTAAACCTCGTCCGACTGAGTGATGGTCGTTGGAACACCAAAATGGTGAAATGTCGCTTGTGCCATAAAATATCCTTTCACATGATTGACTCGTAAGTTCTTTTTGATCAAACAGTTATAATTGACAAAACCCATACGTTCCGGTTAAGTCATCCTACAGTAGAATTATATCCAAAAGGTGTCATATCGCAAGAATTTTCCCCACAAACCCTGTCAATCCGATTCGTTAAGAGGCTTGAGAAATTTATTATCAGACGAAAGGATCACCCGGGTCTTGCCGTCGAAGGTTTTTTTATAAGCTTCCAACGACCGGATAAATTCATAAAATTCCGGCGACTTTGAATACCCTTCCGCGGCGATCCGGATGACTTCGGCGTCGGCGGCCCCGATGATCTCTGAAGACTTCTGCTTCATGTCACCCTCAATTTCATCCAGTTCTTTTTTCATGAGGCCGAGGATTTTATTTTCTTCCTCTTTCGCTTCCGATTGGAATAACTGGGCAATACGCAATCGCTCTGACTTCATCCGTTCAAAGACATTCTTCTGGACAGACTCAATATAATTGATGCGTTTAATATGAACGTCGGTCAGCTCCATGCCATAGTTTATTTTTAGATCAATACCAACTTCAGCGAGAATCTTTTTCTCAATTCCGGCCCGACCAATGGTGATATTCACCTGGTCACTGGTCGCGTCTCGCGACAATTCTTCCAATTCGTACTGGAGCTCACGGTCAGTTGTCCGAACCGCTTCGATCAGGTTGTAGCGGGCAACGACATTACGCACTGTCGAATCCACCAGGTCATCAAGGATTTTATAACCGCCCAGTTCGGTTTTAACCGCCTGAAAATATTTTAATGGATCGACAATGCGCCAGCGGGCCCATACATCAATATAAATGCGTTTCTTATCACGCGTCTGCATGTTTTCAGGATCGCCGTCCCAGGGGAGCAATCGCTTATCCAGCCGATTGACTTCCTGAATGAACGGCACCCTGTAATGGAGACCCGCTTCAGTGATCGAATCAACCGGCTTGCCAAACTGGGTAATGACCACCTGTTGATTTTCGGGAATGACAAATAGTGTGGCGGGTAATATGAAGACCGCTATGATAATGATAAGAACTAAAATGAAGATATGTGTCGTTTTCATTTGGCACGCCCTTTCGTAGCCGTTGACGAGGTAGTCGACTGTCCGGGTGAATGATTGGTCCCTATGTCGAGAAATGGCAAAACGCCCTGGACCGATTTGTCAATAATGATCTTATCACCCGTCTGGGAATATATCTGCTCCATGGTTTCAATGTAAAGCCGGGTGCGGGTCACTTCCGGTGCTTTGTCATATTCTTTCAACTGGGATAAAAAAGCATTAACCTGGCCGGCGATGATTCGAGTAACACGCTCACGATACCCTTCGGCCTCGGTAATAGTTCGATCGCGGAGGCCGCGGGCGGCAGGGATCTTACTGTTACGCTCACCACGCGCTTCGTTTATGACCCGTTCTTTATTCTGAGGGGCGCGATTCACCTCGTCAAACGCGTCTTTGACAGACTCAGGGGGAGTGGCCGATTGTAATTTGACCGTGATGATTTCGATGCCGGTACCGTAAGAATCCAGCATCTTCTGTACTTTCACTTTGGCATCGCTGGCAATTTTGTCCCGACCGATCGTAATCACCTCATCGACACTGGCGTCTCCGACTAATTCCCGCATGACCGCTTCAGAGACAGCCCGTATGGTATCATCAATATTGATCGCGGTTTCCTGGTTGCCTCCAATCTTAAAGAGGTAGTTGAAGGCATCCTTGATGCGATATTGAACGATCCATTCCACATGGGCCAGGTTCAAATCGCCGGTGAGCATATTGGCCACCTGCTCATGCCTCGACGACTGGGGGGCGTATCGCGTTTTCTGGCCGGCAACCTGGGTCGAAAAGCCAAATTCCAACGACTGAACCTTCTGAACCTGTACCTGGTAGACCCTTTCAACAGGCCAGGGTAATTTACCATGCAAGCCGGGGGCTGTGGTTCGGGCATATTTCCCAAACCGGAGGAGCACCGCCTCGCTATCGGCCTCGACAGAATAAAACGTGGAAAAAAGCGACAACACGAACAGCAACACCCCCCCACCGATAATGATCGATCGGCGATAGCGAAGAAGATCGTCTTTGAAATTCTTCCCAACATCAATATAATCCCTGTTTCTTTGATAATTCATGATATGTTTCCTTAATTGAGGATGGCGTCAAAAAGCAATATTGAAAAGTAATAACGTCGATAAAAAAAACTGAATCAACGATTCACAATACAGATGACGCTGGCGTCACGATACACGATAATAAGAAATTAGTCAAGTTCGCTGATCTGGTGACTGATCGTTTGGAGTTGCGGGTATAATTGTTTGTAAATCTCAAACCGCTTGGCATATTGCTCAGACAGCGAGGCATCGGGCAGGTAAGTTTTCCCTTTTTTATAGACGCGTTCAAAGGCGTGCTGACAATCCGGGTATAAGCCCACGCCAATACCCGCCAGAATCGCCGCCCCCAGGGGCGTGGCCTCATGAACATCCGGCACCTCGACAGGACGGCCAATGACGTTGGCCTTATTCTGCATCCAGAATTCATTACGCACCGCACCGCCAACGGCGATAAATTTCTCCAGATCGTGCCCCAATGCCGTTTCCATACTCCGGACGATGTCCAGGAACTGATAGTCCAGGGCCTCAAAAATGGCTCGCAGCATATCGCCCCGGCTCACCCGGTTGCTCAACCCCACAAATGCACCCAACGCCCTGGCGTCTTCGATCGGACAACTGACCGCCGAAAGGTGCGGCAGGAACATCGCGCCATTGGCCCCGACCGGCGAGGCGGCCGCCTCAGCGACCAGGTAATCCCAATCATCCCCCCCCTGCTCGGACGCTTTCTGCCGGGCCTCGAACCCATAGTTCTTACGGAACCATTCCAGCGAGTCACCCGCCGGGGTCGAACCCCACGCCGAATACATGCCCCTGGCCACATGCGACTGAACCGTCACTCCCGCCTGCCGTATATCATCACTCAAAACCGGCCCATCCAGCGGAACCATCACGATCTCCCACGTCCCGGTCACATCCAGAACCGTACCCGATTGAAACGCCCCAACCGGCAGCGCCCCACACAAATGATCGTGCCCGCCCAATATCACCGGCGTCCCCACCGGCAGCCCCGTCCTGGCCGCCGCCTCACCATGCACCTCACCCAGGGGCGTCCCGCTGGCAAAAATATCCGGCATCAGCCCCCGGTCGATACCCGATAACGCCAGCATCTCATCCGACCAGTCCAGTTTCTTCTGATCAAACAGCAGCGTACAGGATGCCATGCTGTAGTCCGTCGCCCGCCGTCCGCAAAGCATAAAGTTCACAAAATCCTCGATCAGCAGCCACTTATCCGTCTTCGCCAGTATCGCCGGCTCATTCTCCTTCATCCATAATATCCGCAACGCCGAATTGATCGCCCACAACGGATTACCGCCAATCGAAAAAACCTTCGCCGCCCCGATATTCGCCTTCCACCACTCCAACTGCACCGCCGTCCGCGGGTCATGCCAGCTGATGAACGGATACAGCCATTTCCCCTCGCTATCCATCGGCACCCCATCCATCCCCATCCCCGTCACCGGCACACCCTTCACATCCGCCGGGTCGTCAAGCTGCCCCACCGCCTCACGGATCGCCTCGGCGATCCCGCCCCATATCTGCTCCGGCAGCCAAACCGCCCATTCCGGATGCGCCTTACTCGGATGAACCTTCTCCGTCGCCCGACTCCCGCTGGCCACAACATGACCATCCAGATCATAAACCACAGCCTTCAAACTGGTAGAACCCAGATCAATTCCCATCAAATATGCCATACCCCATACCTTTCAATCTAAATATTTCCTTAGCCTGTTCGATCATAATGTATTGCAATAAAAGACTTTACCGCTAGTTTAATCTTAACTGATTTTGAAGTTTTAGTTTCTACTCCCTGCTCCCTTCTTCCTCTTCTTCGTCTTCTTCCTCTAAACTGCCCGATCCGACAGCCGCTATCAGTTTGAGTAAGATAACTATAAAAACAATCCATCTCCCTGGCAAGCCTAAAAGCTTGATTGTTTGCAACAGACTTGATATTCTATTAGAAAAGTAGCCAGACTGAAATATACAATGGCATATGGGAATTCTCAGGTTACATAACAACAATAACTATGTACGCTTTCGTACTTTTTATTTTTGAATCGTTCATTTTTTGTTGATGCAGGGCTGTTAGAATGCATTTTGAAGCATTTATTGTCACATCGAGTGATATTCCGTTGTAACCTTTTATTCCATTTGTAAGTTAAAGCCCTGCAGCGCAGTGAGTTAACGTATAAAAAAGTGCGAAAGTCAACACTATTGAAAGAGGTCAAAATGTCTAAATCAATTATACTGACCATCGTTGGAATCATACTTTTGGGCATCGCCACCATTTCAGCAAACATGATACCACCTGAGGCATTCGATGATTATACTAATAATCAATCTAAAGAAACTGAACATAGAGTACACCTTCAAACACAGGAGCGGGAAACTTTATTTATAAAAGCACACGAACGCCGCAGACTACTCCAAAATTTCTATATTGGAGCATCCGGGCTTGCCTGCCTGGCCGCAGGCCTACTGGCATTACCAAACAAGAAACCCGATGACATCTCTATCGAATCACCAGTATTGCCTGATCGCGTGTAATATAAGACTTTAAATAGCAAGGACTTATATCCCGGCCTGACGGGGACCCGCAGGGCCTTTAGGTTCAATTCAACTGGGATGGGTATAAAATTCTAAGGAGATTAATATGAAGCGTTTATGTTTTACCTTACTTTGTCTAATGGTTTTTGCATGTCCTTTATTCGCGGCCGATTGGCCGCAGTGGCGGGGTGTAAACCGTGACGCTGTCTGGACCGAATCTGGTATAGTTGAGAAATTTCCCGACGACGGACTTAAGGTTCTTTGGAAAGCGGATATTTCCTCCGGATATAGCGGACCTGTTCTCAGCGATGGCCTTGTTTACGTTTCTGATCGTATTGACAAACCGGTCGTTTCCGAACGGGTGCTTTGCTTTAATGCCACAACCGGCGATGAGGTCTGGTCCCACACCTATCCGTGTAAGTACGAAATCGGCTATCCGGCCGGCCCGAGGGCTTCGCTTGTTATCGAAAACAACAGGGCATATTCGCTCGGTGCCATGGGTGATATGTTATGCTTTGACGCAAAGAGCGGGGATGTCCTGTGGCACAAAAGCCTCAAGGACATCTTCAACATCAAGATGCCAATATGGGGCATAGTGGCCAGCCCGCTTATTTACGGCGACCTTATAATAACACAGATCGGCGGCAGGAATGGTGCATGTGTTGTGGGCCTCAACAAACAAACGGGCAAAGCAAAGTGGAGGGCTATTTCTGACAAGGCGAGTTATTCAGCGCCGATCATTATTAAACAGGCTGGTAAAGATGTTCTTGTCTGCTGGACCGGCAGCCGGATTGTCGGCTTAAATCCGCTTAACGGAAAGACTTACTGGGACTGTTTTTACGGCGAGTCGAAAATGGCGATGAATATTGCTACGCCGGTTAAATCGGGCGATTATATTTTTGTAAGCGCGTTTTATGAAGGGGCAATGCTGATCAAAGTCGATAATAAAGAACTCACAGCCAAAAAGGTCTGGAGACGCAAGGGTAAAAGCGAAAGAATAACTGACAGTCTGCATTGCTGCAATTCAACGCCATTGATAATCGGTGACTATATTTACGGCGTTGACAGCCATGGCGAATTACGATGCCTGGACCTCGCCACCGGAGAGAGGATATGGACCGATCTTACCGCGGTCCCAAAAGCCAGGTGGTCAAATATTCACATGGTCAAAAATAGAGACAAAGTCTGGATGTTCAATGAACGCGGCGAACTTATAATCAGCGAACTGTCGGAAAAGGGTTTTAAGGAAATCAGCCGGACGAAGATAATCAAGCCCACAAAAAAGCAGTTGTCACAGCGAGGCGGTGTCTGCTGGACACACCCGGCATTTGCAAACAAAAATATCTATATAAGAAACGACGAACAACTTATCTGCCTGAGCTTGGCAGCTAAATAGTGGGAGAAATCATATGTCCCTGGGACATTATTTCTCTCATTACAATTAAGTTGACTTTCGCGCTTTTTTGTACACTAATCCTTTGCTTAGCAAGGCTTTATCGTGCAATATGAATAAAGGGTACTTTCGAAGTCAATCCCGTAAATGGTAAAAATAATACACAATGCATTCTAACAGCCCTGCGAGATAACTCATTGAATCTATCACAAGTTAAAAAGTACGAAAGTACTCAATTAAATGATTATGTCAGTAAGATTTTTATTTTCAAACTTGCCTTAAAGGATTTGAACACTATGGAAAAACGGGGATGGTTAAGTATCATACTATTGACCTGCGGCATATTGGCAGGGATCGGGTTCTCTACAATATTCCAAAAACAGCCTCCCGTACGGGAAATGACCCAATCTGAAACACAAACCGATTTCTTCCCCGTCTATGGATACGACAGGGAAGTTCGCTGCAAACAAATTCTATATTATGTCAGAATACCAAGCGAACTGTTGCTGTACGAAAAACTCTTAAAACTTGCTGACAGTGTCTCAAGATTTCCCTTTGGCGGCCGCACATTGCAAGTCAAAAAACCCTATCTAAAAGACGGCAAAATGATCGTGACAATTAACATGCAGGAAAACAAGGAAATTAATATTGATTCTCACGTCAAAAGTCATTCCACCAAAGGCGGATCGGCCTTTAAGTCGCGGAAAATGGACTCTCAAAATACTTATGACGCTGGCGTCAATATTAAAATATTCGACCAGCACCTTTACCAGGCCTCCTGGTTTGGCGGCCCTTTCCAGGGATCCGCAGGGGGTAGTGCAACTCGCTACACTTTACTGGAAACATTTCTCCAGCCGGACTATAAGGGGCAATGGATTGATGGTATTGAGTTTCGTTACAACGGCAAAAAACTGCCGGAACAAATCGCCCACCTGACCCTGGGAGAATCACCCTATTTTAGAAATTAAAGGAGGTAAGGAACTGGTGTAAATCAAAGTCCCTTGGGGCACAGCCGGAATCCCTGCCACGCTCCTTATCAAATATGAGCAACGTCGCCTAGTTAACTTTCGCACTTTTTTATACGTTAATTCACTGCTTAGCAGGGCTTTAGCTTACAACTGGAATAAAGGGCAACAACGGAATGTCACTCGAAGTGACAATAAATAGTTCAAAACGTATTCTAACAGCCCTCCATCAATAACAAATCAACGATTCAAAGATAAAAAGTACGAAAGCGTACTATCTATCCTACTCAGGATAAATATAATATATTTCGCCTACGGCTCGGCCTTATTAGTGCTTATTCGTGTTCATTCGTGGTTCTCTTTTTCCGCAAACAGTTACGTTCTTCCCATCAATACTCCCCTAATTCCTTCAGCGTATCCAGCATCGCCACATAATTTTCCGGCCGCACCGCCGAATGAATCGAATTACTCGAAGACAATATAAACCCGCCACCCGGCATCCCTTTCCGCAATACCTCACGGGTCTCGGCAACCACATCCTCTACGGTGCCATACGATAACGTCTGGCCGCAATCGACATTGCCCTTAATAGCCACCCGATCGCCATATTGCGCCTTAATAGCGCCCAGTTCCAACCCGCCCGAGGGGTCAATGGGGTCCAGGCAGGTTATCCCCGAATCGACCATCATATCCAGAATGGGCAATATATTCCCATCGCTATGCTTGATGAACGGCAATTCCAGCTCTTTCAAGCCGCCGGCAAACCGACACAACCCCGGATAAAAATATTTCTCAAACTGATTCGGCGACATCAAAGGCGAGGTATTATACGCATAGTCATCACCCGTCCACACAAAATCAACGCCCAGCCGGGCCACTTCCCTGGCCATCGCCAGATTCACCGATACCGACATATCCACCAACCCCACAACCAGTTCAGGCTCCGCCGCGATCGCCATCAGCAGCGATTCCATACTCATCAAATATCGCGGGATCGAAAACACATCGTTAAGATGCACGCCGATCGCCTTATCCCCCTTCCAGGTATCAACCGCTTTTTTAATACTGTCGTAACGACCCGGCGCATGAGGGTCCGGCGGACTGTAACGTTCAAAATCCGCCATCGTCTGAATGGGCGACATGACCTCCACGCCATGCTCCTCCTGGCCGTAATCTTTTTCATAACCCCATTCGCTCAACCAGCGTGTCGGACCGGTCTGGGTCTGCTTGAAATCCGGATCCACCAGAACAGCGTCATGCCCCATCCGAACCGCAAACTCATTATGGCTCTTACAATCCGGATGGATCGCCGTGATCAACTGCCGGGCGATAAGCCATTCAAAATGAGGCACCCTGTCCGGTTCTTTTCGATTAAGTACCCGTTTGATTCGTTCTGCTGATGTTAATTCAGCCATTATAGTCCTTTCAAGTCTTTATCGATTATCTTTATGTTTTCCCAAATTGCACAGTTCGTGGTAATTCACCACGGAGAACACGGAGTCCACAGAGATAATATAAAGATAATAATTATTTCTTCTCATACATCTTTCTCAGCCCGGCAGAGTGGGCCGTGCCCACATTAAAAACTACCCAAATAACCTGATCAGGTCGCTAAAAAATCAACAACTTATAAAAATATCTTCGTGCTCTTCGTGTGCTTCGTGGTAAAAAATAATCTCTACATCGCACACAAAAAAACAAATTATCACGACTTAACCAGCCCTTTCCGCTCCCGCCCCAGCGCATCGGCCGCGATCATCGCGTCAACCACCAGATCGCTGGTCACCGTAAACGGATGACTATGGCACAGCGACCCTTCACTGGCACAAATATCACCGATAGTCTTCAACCGCTCACGCGTCACACCCTCAAGGTTAATATCAGCAAAAGTAACCGGCAGCCCCACCGCAATCTGAAAATCCACTATCTCATGAATCTGTGCCACCGAAATACCGTCATCCATACACAACTGCGTTATAACCCCGAAACTAACCTCTTCACCATGCATCAACCCCTTGCACTCCGGGAACGACGGCAGACAATTCGCTACCATATGCGCCGAGGCCAGACCGCCGCTTTCAAACCCCAGCCCCGACAGCAAAACATTCGCCTCGATCACCTTCTCCACCGCCGGTGTCAATGCATTCACTTCCACCGCACGCTTGGCCTCCACCCCAAATTCCAATAAAATATCAACTGCCAGCTTCGCCAGTGTCATCGCAGCCCGCGTCGAACACCCGCCTGATAAATTCAGTGAATTCGTTCGGTCAGCCACCGCCGCTTCAACACCCGTTGACAAGGCATCACCCATTCCCGCCACAAACGCACGCACCGGCCCCTGGGCGATAATTTTAGAATCCACCATCACCAGGTCAGGATTAAACGCCCAGCAGTCAAACCCCGTGCAGTTCCCATCCTGGTCATACCATACCGTCGCCGCACTGGTCGGCGAATCGGTCGATGCGATCGTCGGACAGGTCACGATCCGCCGATGGGTTTCGATCGCGGCGGCTTTAACCGTATCCAGCGTCTTACCGCCGCCCACGCCGATAACAACCTCAATGCCTGCCTTCTCAATTATTTCAACAAGCCGCCTGGATTCCTCGCGGGTCGTATCCCCCTGAAAATCAACTTCCACCACCTCCAGCGAAGCATCCGCCAGCGATTTCAAAATCGTCTCACCCACCAGGTCCTTTACCACCGAATCCCAAAGCACCAAAACCTTCTTACCCAGTATTTCCACATAACTTCCCAGTTCAGAAAGCACACCGGGGCCTTGTACATATTTACGGGGTGCAATTAATACTTTTTTCATAACTGTTATTCCTCACAAATGTTAATGTGACTGTTAATTATACAGTGACCAGTAGCCATTGCTTGACACGAAACTCTTTATCTTTATTGGATATTGGATATCCAAAATTCTATCCACTTTACTTCCTGCCCCTCACCTCCGCTATCGCCATGCGAACCTCTTTTTCCTTTCGCGCCGTATCCCAATCCAGTACCTCGCCTGCAATATCAGCAAGCTCGCTCAACACCGCCTCCGTAGCACCACCCAGCATAGCGATCACACTGCGCCGACGCACCAGGTCGCTCAAATGCCCGATACATTCATTTTCCACAATGGTTTTTATCTCACCGACGGTATATTCAGGCAAAGCCGCCAAAGGAGCTCGCAAAGATGCGTCTTTTTCAGAGGCGATCTCTTCCCCTGAAGTGCCATAACGCGCCAACAGGTCCGCCACACGCGTGGGCTCAAGACCGTTGGCCTTTGCCACCCTGGCGATCCAGCTTTCTTTCGCTGCATCATCAGCGGGATAATCCCTGGCACCCAGATAAGGACGTTCGGCCATAGAAATACTACTGCCTTTCCCAAGCTGCGCCACAACCACCTTAGCGACCTGCTCAGAAAATGCGCCAAAAGTTGTCAGCTTACCGCCGATCATACTATATATCTTAAAATCTCGCTGATCATCCGGCTCCGACACTTCAATACGATGAGCCCTGGACGCACGACTGGTAAAATCCAATCCGCTGGCCGCCAGGGGCCTCACACCACAAAATGTAAATACAATATCATCTTTCGATAGTGCAATCCCGGGAAACACACCCTTTAAGGTTGTCATCATATAATCGATTTCGCTGTCTTCACATTGGGCATCATCCGGATCGTCCACACTGATATCGGTCGAGCCCATGATCACTTTATCCATAAAACGAAACGCGATACAGATCCGGCCATCGCTGTGCTCGTAATAGATCATCCGGTCCCCCAGCGCATCATACAGGCCCTGGTTATCGATCACCAGGTGCGACCCCTTGGTCCCGCCCATGAATTTCGATGCCACACCAAGCGTCTTATTGGCCATATCCACCCACGCCCCGGTCGCATTGACCACCAGCTTCGGCCTGATGACCACTTCCTCGCCGCTCTCCAGGTCACCAAGAACCACGCTAGATTTCCCCTCCTTACGGGCAGCAACATAATTAATCGCCAAACAATCCGAATTCTCCTCACAAGCCTCCTGCACCATCTCCACACACAACCGCTCGATCTGACTCACCCAGGCATCCCAGTAGGTGGCCGTGCAGGCAATATCTTCTCGCAACCCGGGAATCTCCTCAAGCGACTTAGCTTTCGACTGAAAATAATGACGCGGCGTCTGACGCCGTTTCCGGGTGATAAAATCGTAAAAGGATAAACCCATCTTAAAAATCAGTGCCCCTCGCCCCCCAACCTTGACCGGCA
>JAIPFO010000046.1 GCA_021736565.1 Phycisphaerae bacterium
AAAAGGCTAAACGCATGGTCGAATATGGCCAGGATGTTGTGATCCTGCTGGATTCCATTACGCGTCTGGCCCGTGCCTATAACACCGAAGTGCCCCACTCGGGTAAGATCCTTACTGGTGGTGTTGACGCTAATGCCCTCCAGAAACCTAAGAAATTCTTCGGGGCCGCTCGTAATATCGAAGAGGGCGGTTCGCTGACGATTCTTTCGACCGCTCTGATCGAGACTGGCTCGAAGATGGACGAAGTGATCTTTGAGGAATTCAAAGGGACCGGTAATATGGAATTACATCTCGATCGACGCCTGGTCGAACGACGAACCTGGCCGGCGATCGATATTGGTCGCAGTGGTACCCGTAAAGAAGAGCTTCTGATGGACCCCAAAGAATTGGAACTGGTCTACCGGTTGCGTAAGGTCTTAAGTGACATGAACCCGGTTGAGAGTATCGAACTGCTCAAGAACCGTTTACAGAAGACCAAGAGCAATGCCGAGTTCCTGATGACGATGAACATGAATTAATCACGGCGATTGATATAAATATCATCCGACGGAAAAGTTCAGTAGTTCGCTAAAAAAAACAAATGCCGAGATGCATCTATATGCGTCTTGGCATTTTTTTTGTTTTGACTTTAATACCAGAATAGAGACGTTGCACACAACGTCTTCTTTATTGTAGGGGCACTCCTCGTGGGTACCCAATAGAATAACATCGCCGTAGGTGATCACATAAACAGCCAACGGATTAACACAACTTAGTCTAGCCACATTACTGTATTCATGGCAACCCAGGAAGTATTGCAGATACGGATTCTTGTGAATCTGTTTGACATCATATAAGCTCTTTAACCACTTCAATATCATAATATAAACTTCGATCCCTATTCTCAGGCCTGTAATATTCATATACTTCCGCCGGAGGAATCTTGGCCCGAATGGGATACAACGCCCTAAGCTGATATTTAAATTGTATCGGCTCCCCTGGCTTTATATCCCTCAGGTAAAGAATACACTGATTACCCGTCAGTTCATATTTCGCAAGTTGGCCAATCTTCACCAGCCGCTCAAAGGCTGATCGGTCCACCATAAATCCCGGCGGAATCGCCAGGTCAATAATTGCCATATTCACAGGTGTCTGGCCGTTGCGTCTCACCTCAACATGACACGTCAATACATCATCAACTGCAAGGCTCGCCTTGTCATAATTAACCAGGATCTCAAGCTCCTTAGGAACATCCAAAGCCTCAGGCTCACCCGTCACCCAATAGCTTCCCACAAGCCGATAATTAATCTCAGCATCTTCACTTGAAACGATTCGAATATCGTTCCTGCCAGGTTTCAAATATCGGGTAAGACTCACCATACGCAGCAGATCACTCTTCTCAGGCGTAATATTAACCCTATCAACAACCTGCCCATTAACCCCAACTTCAATATCCAAATTAATATCACTACCCAATACCCCCCCGGTCCCGGCAATTAATGCCTTCATCGCCAACACCGTTGACTGGGTAGAATGCCAGGTACCAAACTGATCCTTCTGCTGCGATAGCCACATAAGCGCCTTCTTAACCGTTTGAGGATAACGCCCCGCCTTCATCATCGCCAGTGCCGCCAGCGAGGTCGTTTCAACTTCCAGACATTGACCCCGAGAATGCATCGCCCCGCTGCCACTTGAGCTCAACGAAGCCGTCTTGCCATGATCGACAAATCGTGAATTCAGACGGGATACCAGCTCTTTGCCGAAGGAATCATCTTTATTATAAGCCAGTAACGCATTGGCCGTCAGGGCCATCGCATAAGCCTGCCCTTTCTCACCAGAATGCTTACGCAAATAATTCAAAGCCGCTTGCATCTCACGCCCCTTTTGCCCCGCCTCAGCCAGTGTCCAGGCAATATAAGCCGTCGTCATCACATCACCACGAACACCGCCAAGCGAATAAACCCGCCGGTTCGGCCGCCATGACCCATCTGATTTCTGCTTGGACAATAGCCACTTCTTAGCCCTCTCAATAACCGCCTGATCGACATGATGAACCTTCGACATATCGGTAAATTCCATAATCCCATAAGCCGTCAGCGATTCATCAGCCGGAGCACTGCCATACCAGTCAAATCCACCCCCGTCAACTTCAAAGGTCAACAGCCGCTGATAACCGGCAGTAATGAACTTGCGAGCCTTGATCTCAACTTCCGGCGTAACCTGTTTGGTTCGCTGCATATATTGCAAAGCCATTATATTCGGATAGGTCGTCGATGAGGTCTGTTCAAAACAGCCACCGGGCATACGGAATATATTATCCAACCCCTCAACCACTTCACTAAACGTCGATGGATATAAATTCAAAACAAGACTTTCAGAATTCTCAATCGCATCAGTCCCAACAGTAAAAACATGCGCTGCCGACCGGTTCAATATGCCATTCTGTAAATTCTCAATCTCTCGCCCATCCGGCCGCACCGTCACCACCCGCTCAACCGCATCACTCAACCGCTCACCCTGCGCCATAAGTGTAAGACGATGACTGCCAACATCCCTGGCCTTAATCCGCATCATTACCGAGCGAACCTCACCGGCCCCAAGCTCAACCTCTCGTTGCCCATCCCCCTGCAATTCATACCACCCGCCAGCCTTCAAACTCAATTTTACCTTTTGCGGCTTATCAAGATAATTATAACACAGTATCGGCAGAGATATCTCATCATTGCGAGTCAACGCCACCGGCAGATCAAGATCAACAAAGAAATCCTGAAACACCCTCACCCCAACTTCAGAACTCCCCAGGCTCCCAGCCGCCGAAACCGCGTCAATACTCATCCGCCAGGTCGTAATCGAATCAGCCATCGCCATAGCCAAACTAGCCCGCCCCCGCTCATCCGTAATCAATTCCGGCTGCCATAAAAGCGTCTCAGGAAAATACTTCCGAACACGAACAGGCTGATCGTTTTTCTGGACCTTATCCGTTGACGGATGATCTTCATTATACATATAAATCGCCTTATCGAAAGCATTAATCTCAGATGATACCTGTACGCCTTTGGCCATTTCCTTGGCCTTACTCAAAGCCGGCATCATAATGGCACCGATAAAAAGCGCAATAAAGATAGTGCCAACCAATACCGATGCACCAGTCCGTTTTAAACGAACATGAAATTCTATTGCCATATCTTTTGCTACCGAACTGCCATGCAAGTAGGCATACAAAGATATCAGGAAAGTGGCCACAATAATCGCTACAATATAATCATCATCAATAACATCGTTTATAGTCAAAATGATCGCTGTTCGTGAACAAATATATTGGACCAAAAAGATGATAGGGAAACAAAGTAATTTCTTTGTATATTTTGCACTTTGTGGATATTTAGAAATCTCCAAAGACCAGTTAATTTGCATAATTAATAACACAAATGTAATAAAAACATTAGCAGCAAACACAAACACTAATACTTCATCTATGTCACTTCTAAATAAAAATACAGTCAGGAGTCCTGACCCCATATAGCTGATGAAAGGTAAAAAGAATAAATAGACAAAGAAAAGCCGTATCCCGTTAGCCGATCTCTGTACAACTATTTGTACCTCATCAAGATCACCTATCGGTAAGAACTCACCCACATTGCGAATACTACGTACTACCACAACAATTACACCCAACCCGATACATACTATGAACAATCCAATAATTATGTTTTCTACGAGATCAAAATATTTTTCTCTAAATTCTTTATCCTCTCTAACTTTATCCCTGTAAGTCATCGTACGCAATGTGTAAACACTTTCGACATTCAACAAATCTGCCAGATGAGCATACCTGGGCGACTCAAGCAATTTATCCAATCTTCCCTCATCTTTATACTCTTGAAGGTTCTCCAGCATACGACGGCCGATATATTCTTCTAAATAATCAAGGTCTAATGGCTTATCCACAGACTGTACCGTCGCGGCAAATAACGCCTGCGCCAGTTGCTGATCTTCATCACTCCCTTTAAAGAGCCGCGCAGGACTCACCGCAAATTTAATCTGATAAGCCGGCTGCATCATTTCCTCATCCACCAGAAAAAACTGCTCCAGCAATCCCGGCCTGTTCTCACTGACATAGAATACCGCCTCATCAACAACACTAAGCCCCAACGCCGCCTGCGCGGGCTTGCCCTGCAAATCAGTAACAGTAAAATTGACATGTGCCATCTCACCAGGCCGATAGACCGGCTTATCCAGAGACGTTTCAACGTGAAGCTGCTTAGCCTGCTGTACGTGGATAACCCGCGTATCAGAAATACTTTGCCCATAGCCCGTAATCGTATAAGCGTTCAGTTTCAATGTCCCAAAAACACCCGCCGGCAGATCAATAACCAGCCCCCCTCGGCCATTTTTAGTCACCAGCGTTTTGGTCAATATCGTTTGCTTGTCTTTTATAATATCCAAAAAAATCGTTCTCTCAGGCTCCGTCGATAAGAGTGTGGCTCTCACCGATTGCCCACCTGAATAGACTGCCCTGTCCGTCCTCAACAGGAAAGTTTGATTAGAAGGTGACAGCCCCACCTCCCTCTCCAGCCTTCCAGTTCGCCCCGCTTTATCCCTGGCAGAAATTCCTAATGTAACACTCTCCGTTTTAGGCACAATAGTAAAAACCGCAATACCCGTCTTATCGGTTACCAACAACTTACCGTTAACATTAAGCTGACATTCAGCAGGTGCCCCATCCGGATAAGCCGTCATCATGTAGATAATATTTTCCACACTTGTTACCAGCTCACCGCTTTCCGGCACCGCATGAATATTAATAGATTGCCTGGCAACCACACTCTGTTTCGTCGACGTTTCCCTATGCCCGGCAGCATCGGTAACCGCCACTTCAATCTGCAAAAAAGCATTACCGCCCGCCAAAGGCATCCCAGTAAAATAGTCGCCAAGCTGCCCATCAAACGCCATTTCCCCCTTAGCATCCGTTTGCCCATTAAACCGAAATACTTCCGTCGGCTTCTCAATAATCGTTTTACCAACAATCTCCACCATCGCACCGGCGACCGGCTTACCAAAGAAATAGCGAGACTGAACCACCCCACTAACTCGCTCATTAGGCAAGTAATACGTCTTATCAGTCGAAATATCAATCTTAAACTTAGGCAGCACATAATGCTTCACCGTAACGATCTTCTCAGATTCCACATCACCAATAATCGCCCGAATCCGGTATCGCCCCAGGTTCACTTCACTGGCAATATCAAAATCAGTCGAAACAATCCCATACTCAGAGGTCTTAACCGTAGCCCTGTGAACCTTATTACCCTTTGGATCCTCAATCTCAAAAACAGCATCCTGCCCACCAAACGGCTTAAGGCTAACCCGGTTAAGCACCATCCCCCGCATATGGATCGTCTGACCGGGCTGATAAACCGGCTTATCCGTTGTCACATAAAGGCGATACGGCCGCTTAACCTCTATCTGCCTTTCGATAACGTCACTACCCACACCCGATTTACTCTTAACCACAAGCGTATACTTACCTGGCGCCACATCAGGCACATAAATTGCATTAGAAATACACCCATCATCCCCGGTAATAAATTCCCCCAGGTCATAGGCCTCATTCTCACTTTCAAGCTTAACCAACACCGTCGCTCCTGGTATAGGTTCGCCGCTCTTATAGTTTCTCACCAGTATCCGCATCGCTGCGGAGTTATCCGCATACAAACTCGTTTGTCCGAATATGACTGTATCCTGAGGATCCGTTACATGATTAGCAACATAAATTGAAAAAGCCACCAGGCCAACCACAAGCACCGCGGCAACCCTCAGCATCCACTTTACAAACGGACTCTTTTTCTTCTTGCTATCAACATCCACACCATCTCTATTATTAATCTCTTCCATAACCCGATCCTCCAAACTTATGTAAGAAAATATATTATCATTTTCCTGGAGTTGCTTCTGCAAATGAGAATAATCTTCAAAGTCACTTTCACACGACGGACACTCTCCACGATGAGACTCAAACATCTCTCGATCTGATTTAGATAATAATCCTTCAAGATACTCCACTATTTTATTTATAAATTCTTCGCATTTCATTTGCTCATCTCCGTTTTGTTTTCCTGACGGAGGAAATCACGTAGCATCTCATAAGCCCGTGAAAGTTTTTTCGTTACCGTTCCCAATGGCATATCCAACCGATCGGCCATCTGCTTACAACTCAAACCACAATAATACCGCAATAAAATCACTTCCTGATACGATTCAGATAATTTCTCAATAGCTCTCTGAAGATCATGGCCGACATAAGGCTCCTTCTTTTCATTCTGTTCCTGCTGAGTTTCCCGAATCGATTGGATCGCATCACAATGCTTCTGCTCACTGCGAAACTGCTCTTTGGCAACCCGACTGGCGATCCCTGTCAGCCAGGAATAGAAAGAATCCGGCTCTTTAAGAGTCTTCAAACCAAAATAAGCCCTTACAAACGCCTCCTGGGCAATATCATCTATCTGGCAATTACACCCCAACCGGCCCACCAGATACCCCAATAGTGCCCCCTGATATTTTTTCACCAGATAGCGAAAGTCGTCAGGGCTGCCTTTAAGGCAATTGTCAATATATTGTTTGTCACTTAAGCACATAGCAGTTTTGCACCTGTAATGGTTAAAGTCTTCGCTATATAGTGAGCAAATACAAATATTTGCGACATGAATTTTTAAAAATATAAATAATCTTAAAATGGACATGGAGCATCTGGCAATGACTCAACATGTCACTTTTCATTTCGGAGACCCAATCGTAATTCCCAACGCAGAAACCTAATGCAAAATCCCACAAAATTCATCCTGTTTTTCTTCTTAACACAGTTATCGCACGTGCCAAAATGGCAGGCAAAAAAGACTCCAAAAAAAACAGAAAATTTTCGCTACTGCGCTAATTTCGCCCAAATATCAAGAAACCGGCTATTAGTAGGCTTTCGTGCTTTTTATTTTTGAATCGTTCATTTGTTATTGATGCAGGGCTGTTAGAATGCATTTTGAAACATTGATTGTAACATCGAGTGGTATACCGTTGTTACCCTTTATTGACGCCAGCGTCATAAGTATTTTTGAAGCTTGTTTCCCGCATCTTAAAGGGTAATATTAAAGTCGAAATATTTTTTTTGACGTGGGAGACTTTATTCCGTTTGTAAGCGAAAGCCCTGCTGAACAGTGAATTAACGTATAAAAAAGTGCGAAAGTCTACTATTAAAAAAGGTAATAATTTCCCCCTTCACCTCTTCACTCTTAGTTCTTAGTTCTTAGACTCCTTCTATAGCTTGCGTTTTCTTTTTCGCTTCTCCCACTGGGACAGGGCATACTTTCGCATATCTTCGACGGTATCAAACTCATCGACGATCTCCACGCCCAGCAATGTTTCAATGACATCTTCCAGGGTGATAATTCCCGCGGTGCCGCCATATTCATCGACGACCAGAAATAATTGTTCCCGTCGTTTAATAAACTCATCTAAGACGCCCGAGACCGATTTTGTGTTGGGAACCGCATGGATCGGCATCGCCAGTTCATGCAGCTTTTTATGACCCAGTCCCTCTGAATAGGCCTGCAGAACTTTATACCGATGGATGAATCCGCTGATATTGTCCAGGTTTTTACCATAAACAGGTATCCGGCTGAACCGGATCGGACTGTGATCCTTAACGACATCGGCGATTGTTTTGTTCCTCTGAAACGCCATCAAAACGCTTCGGGGTGTCAATACATCTTTGGCCCGGATATTTCGCAAACACAAAATGTTCTGGATCGCACGGGTTTCCTGGCTGTGCAGTGTCCCCTCATGCTGGCCAATCTCCGCGGTTGCCATGATCTCCTCGCGCGACACCTTGACCTTCTCAACTTTAGGCGCCACCAGCTTGGAAATTCTTTCAAGGACGATCACCGGCCATTTCAATATTTTCACCAGGCCAAAGATGGTATAGCCTGACATCGGTGCAATTTTCTTCCAATAGCCGGCCCCCAGGCTTTTCGGGATAATCTCTGAAAAGACCAGGATCAAAACCGTTAAAATGGCCGATGCCAGGGCCGTGTAGCCGTTGTAGGCTTTAAGAACCTCCGCCCCGACCCCTGCGGCGCCAATGGTATGGGCTACCGTATTAAGCGTTAGAATTGCCGAGAGGGGCCGGTCGATATTCTCCTTGAGATTTTTGAGGATCTTTCCCGCTCGCGGCCGGTTCTTCTCCAGAATATTAATATATGCCGGCGAGACGCTCAAAATCACGGCTTCCAGCAGGGAGCACATAAATGAAACCCCCAGGGCCAGAGAAAAATACAATATCAAGCCAATAGGCATAATAAAAAAAATCCAATCTTTGGTTCTCGCGTCAAAAGTAAATTATCGTATTTAAAACGCCCTTTATGACGCGAAAAATGGGCTTCAAAAATACTTATGACACTGGCGCCATCCTTTGGAGAGGGTCAGAAAGACCGTCGGGGGAGGCGCCACGCGTATCGCGTGTTATGTTTCGACGACGGACTACCTCAACAGGTTTCTTGTTTTTGATACCTTCAAATAATCTATTCCCGCCCGGGCGGCAGCGATCTGGAGGTATTTAGATTTGGCATGCATCCCGGCCAATAACGAGCCGGCGTCCCTTTCATCGCCAATTTTTCCTAATGCCAGAATCGCCAGTTGTCGCACCCGTAATGTGGCTTGCGGATCGCCCTGGCCATCAACATAATTCAGGTTATCACGCGCAATCGAATAGTACGATGGATCGGCGGTCTTGCCCAATGCCCTTAACGCGGCCAGCTTCACTTCAAGTTGTTCATCGTCCAGTAATACCGAGAGCATGCCATTGGCTTCCGGCCCGCCAAGAAGTTCCAGGCCTGAAATCGCGATCACTCGATCATCCGCGTATCCGCTACCGGAAAAAACCAGTAATTTGGACAGGACCTCTTTATCGCCCAGTCGGGCTAATGCCTCGGCGGCCTGTAACCGTACACTGGGATGTTGGTCGGCTTTCCGCATGACATGCCACAGTTTCTTTTTACTCTCCAGTCGTATCGGTGTATTGCCCAGCTTACCGATCAGCATACATCCCTGTCCGGCCAGGTTTTCATCACCGCTCAAAAGTACATTATCAAACCACTGGCCAAAACGCTTATCCCCCATCTTCTCCAGGGCATAGCCGGCCCCCAGTTTCACCGAAATATTTTCATCTTTCAAAAGATGCCCAAGAACAGGTCTGGCGTTATAGTCCTTGATATCTCCTGCGGCGATGGCCGCGATATAACGAACCGCCGGGACCGGGTCATGTAAACTTTTGCGAATCATCGGCAGGGCGTTGGGGGCACCCCAGGAGGCCAGGCTCTCCAGGCCATGGCATCTTAGTACGGGGTCCTCATCGGCCAATGTGGTCTCCAGGACCTGGATGATCCGGGCGTCCAATTTCTGGTCTGATGCGGCCCAGCTTTCATTAGAGAGCCTCTGATGGTCCTGGCATCCGCAAAGCAAGGGGAATAAAACCATGATCGCCCACAGGCCATTTAACGCACCCTTTGGCCTGTAAGAGACGAATGATTTTTCAAAACGCAAAATTGTTCGTAATGTTGCCATGACCGCTACACTCCTACCGTTAAAATAACAAGTCGCCGAAGGTGATCCCATAAATTTTTGTTTTTAATCCCTCTTTTTTGCATCTTCCAGTGTGGGCAGATCTTTCAAACTCCCCAGCCCGAACACCTCAAGAAACTTTTTGGTCGTCCCGTATAGAAGGGGGCGACCCAACTCCTCGGCGCGTCCCACGATTTTCACGACGCCTTTTTCGATTAATTGTCGAACCATCTCGCCGGCCGCCACGCCGCGAACATTTTCAATATCCACTCGTAAAATCGGCTGTTTATACGCGATAATAGCCAGGGTCTCCATTGCCGCCGGGGTGAGCTTGCTCTCACTGCGAACTTTGATCAGCTTACTGAGCCACGGATTAAATTTACTCTGGGTCAGCAACTGATAGCCACCTGCAATGCTCTCGATCCGAAATGCACAATCCATCTCTTGATATTTCGTATTGAGTGCCTGAATATGCTTTTTGGTCTCCCTGGAACCACCGGCACCGACGATCTCAGAAAGCTTACCGGCCGTGACCGGCTCATCGGCGGCAAAGAGAACCGCCTCGACAACCGATATCGTCGAAATCTCCGGCGATGGATCTTGTTGCTCAGCATCAATTTCATCCGGGTCGGGCTCGTCGCCGGCCTCAGAGTCAATTTCAGCTTCAGGAGTGTCCTGCGTCTGGGTCTGGTCGTCTCCATTAAAATTGGGCGGCCCACTATCGTCTCCGCTATCGTCTTGTGCCGCACTGTTTTCGGGACTGCCCTGAGTCGCTTGGGGGACCGGGCCTGACGGAGCGTTTTGGAGATCGTCACCATCAGGCAAATCGGTTGTATTATCCGCTTCGGGAATGGGTTCGTTATTTTCAGTGTTCTGCACAGGGTTCCTCGTCACTAGGCTCTTAAAAACGAAATTTTTCGAAAAAGGGTCATGATTGACTTCCACGTCAAAAAGGGTCTTACAGATTTTAAATCGCGATTTAAAATGCGAAAACGAGCATCAAAAATACTTATGACGCTGGCGTTAAGATTGGCTCCCATGTCAAAAGTCTATCCGCCAAAGGCGGACCAGCCCTTTAAGAGGCAAAAAAAGAGCAGTAAAACGTTTAACGCCATCGCCAGGAATTTCTCAACATGTTCCCAGGCGTTCTGCCCCGCTTGTTGGCTTCCCGGTATTTACCGGGTTGGGCATTTCAATTGGAAGATTATGACGGATTCATTTAAAAAAGGAAAGAAAAAAGTCGGCAGAACGCACATGGCCTATTTTCTACCGCTTGGCCGGGTCATCCGGTCAATGAACGGGATCAAGGTCTGCATCGCCAGAATCGCGACATAACTGGGTATCCCGATAGGTGAATAGTATCGCAGTATGATGGCCAATACACCGGCGCACCCCGCGTAGAGTATCTGCCCTCTGACCACGATCGGCCGGGAGGTCATATCCGCTGATAGCAGAAACGCCGAGAGCAGCAACCCGCCGGAAAACAGGTGATAGTTGGCATAAGTGAATCCCACGTCCCAGCCTGAGGCCATAAAGGGGATATAAACCGCCTGGTGTTCACCCGTTGCAAGATCCATTGGGAATATCGGGCAAAACGCAACCGTGATATAGGCAGAGGCAATAAAAACCGCCGGCAACTGCCAGTGTAAATAGCCCCGATAGATCAGGAACAGCCCCGCCAGGATCACGATCACCCCGTTGACCTCTCCCAGTCCGCCACCCACGTTGCCAAGCATGCACTTATCCAGGCTCGGCAGGTATTCCAGAAAATACTGACCAAACTGGACGACTCCATTTTCGATGAACAGCTTATCGAAATGCCGTAATCCCGCCAATGGAGAATTGGCCGACAGGGCAAGTTGGTCATGAAAAAAAAGTTCCAGGATCACTCGTCCGATCAATGCCGGATGCCACAGATAATGCCCCAGCCCGCCAAAAACATGCTTGCCCAATGCCACGGCCACGACCGCTCCGGTCATCGCCACATACCCGGCGCAGTGGGCCGGTAACATCAAGACAAGGAGTAACCCGATGACCAGGCTATGGACCGTGCTGCCCAGTGAGAGATCCTGTCGAATCCGTGAACATATCATTTCAGTGGCGAGTGCCGCAACCAGGCCAATCACCATGAGGTTCAACGCCCGCGATCCGAAAAAGAACACCGCCACCCCAGCCGGTAGTAACAGCGTTATCAGGGTTGTCGTCATGATCTGGCTGACCGTCTCGGGTGTGGCCCGAAACGGCGGCACGCCCAGTTTTAATTGTTTACTGCTTGTATTCATCGCGTTGACGTCCGCACGTTTTCGTCTCCTGATTTCTTGTACTTCTGGGGGTTCGTTTACTATTTGGATCATCCATATTTTTAGATATTTCCTCAAAAGTCAGCAAGATGATCAGGACGGCATTCGAACCGCCTTGCGGCGACATTTTGATAAATCAATCACAAGAAAAAAAGATGAAAGTACTCCTGTAGTGATCGCCTCGGCGACCCGGGCCATTCAATCCCGCAATTCCTTATGGCGTTTGGCCATCCCAATCCACTCGGCAATTTTCAAATGCGAAGGGCAGATATAAGAGCATATGCCACATTCCATGCAGGCCCGCAATCCCTTTTTCTCCGCTTTTTCATCCCTGCCGCGTTCGATGAGTTGCAGGAGCATTGCCGGGTCGATCCGGGCGGGGCAATATTCAATGCACTGGCCGCAGCGAATACAGGCGCCTGGATGCCTGGGGGGGAACGGTCGAATGGCCATGAAGCAATCGCTGGTCGGTGCAACAACGGTATGGTCCGGGTGGATCGCTGTACCGGCCATGCTCGAGCCTTCTACGATGTGTTCGGTGTCCCCGGAGAGCTCTGCAAGTTCGAGGACTGTTTTCAACGGCGTGCCGATCGGCGTGCGAAAATGCCCCGGTTTCCCCACGCCATCTCCGCAAATGCTCACGATTCTTTCGGTCGGTAACTCACCGCCCAAAATGAGCCGTTCCACCTGACGCAGGAGCTGGATGTCAAACACAACAGCGTTTACCGGGGGATTCTGACCTTTGGATCGCCGGCCCGGCTTTTGCAGTGTCCGCAAAACCGAGCGACCCCACGCATGAGGATATTTTTCGCTGATCCCGATGCAGGTCACCTGCCACTCTTGGGCAGTTTCCAGCTCAATGGGAAAATGGTAGGGATATGTCATAACCGCCTGTTTGGCGTCCAGCCAGTGTTTGAGTATCGCCAGGCCGGCAAAAACCTGTCCCGGAAAGCTGTGTAAAATCGCCAGGGGGCCATTTGACGTCGGCTCCACGGGGGTCGCATTGGCCACCACCATGTCTATTTTTTGTTCGCCCAGCTCCTTCAGATATGTCCATAGCGGCATGCCGTTTTCCGGCATGATAATATTCGATCGCTCGATCATATGAAATACATTTTCATGCCGGGCCTGCTCAGGTGTGAAGGTTTTCGGTGAGGACTGTCTCTCGGTGAGTGAAATGTCACAATCCTGGGGATGAAATATCAGTGTTGATCTTACGGCGTTCGCCTGGCTGTATTGATCCGTTCGTCCCCCGATCGTCCCGGCGCAGGGGGCATAGAGATACTGGTGCCCATCGCCCTGTGCCAGCAAGGTACCTTTCTCGACATCTTGGCCTTCCGAAACCAGCACGTTCATTACGTCACCACACCCGCATCGCAGCGGCAGATAAAGATCGTCCCCGACCTGGCACGGCTTACGGATCGAGAGGCCGGGCATCTTGCCCAACGGCGGCAAATAGATCCCACCGGTGAAATCGCGTTCTATTTTTTTGAATGACGGTAATAATCCCATCAATAACAATCCATTATTATTCGGGTTTGACGACAGCGTCATCGGTTGGGGGGGGGAGATGGTCACAGCGGACGTAAAACGCGTGGGTCCACGATCTTTACCTGTGCCGATTTCTTCAGCTTGTTCTGCAGTGCCATCATACGCTCAGCCATGATTCTCTGGTGAATGATTTCATGGAGCTCATCGGTAACTTCTGAAATGATGCGGGTCGTATCGGCGGGGAATTCTTTCTCGAGGCGAATGATCGCCCACCATTCCCGGTTCGTATCGTCATAATAGCGCACCGGTGGACTGACCGCCCCGGACTGTTTTAATGCAAACGCCGCGTCCCTGAGCGCCTGGGGGATATTCTGGTCAACCGGCGAGAAGGGGCCGGATATCCCCTCCTGACTCAACGAAAGCTCATCTTCGGAGACCGTCTGGACCAGGTCGCTAAAGGATTCACCGTTCTCCAGGCGTTTTTTTACCTGGTTGATCGTCCGAAAACTGCTGACCACGATCTGCCGGACAATCACCTTTTTTCCATATTGGCGTTGATATTCTTCCTGGAGCATCTTTTCGGTGATCGACACGTTGGGATCGACCAGCTTACGCAATGTCAGTTGTTTTTCGAGAATGATCTTAAAGACAGCCTGACTCATATTGCGTTTTTTGAGCATATAGTCGAACAGGGCCTTCTGTTCACGGGGTGTTTTTCCAGGTGATATTTTCTCGATCGTCTGGTCCAGTTCCTGCTGCACCATCGCCGCGGTCACCACGAGTCCGCTCTGGTGACCCTGCTGCCGGACGATCTCTCGTAGAACCAGTTCGTCCAGAACGTCCCGGCCATACCCGGCGATCAGAATGGAAACCAGTTCACTTTCCCGCACCGCCTGGCCATTGACCATGGCCAGGGGCTTATCCGGGGGGCGATTTTCGGCTATTGGCGCGTGACGGTCATGGGCATTAATGCTCGGTGCCATATCACAGCCGAAAGGCAAGCACGCTCCCACAAGGCACAGCAGGGATAATCTGAAGAGTGATCTATTCACGGTCGCGTTTTTTACTCCAGTACAATTTCACTGATAATTAACATCTGCTTCTGCCCTTCGGTTACTTTTATTCGCACCGCCTTGAGGGGGGCGCCATTCAGTGTGGCTGTTGCTTTGCCCTCTTCAAACTGGGCCGCCTGGGTGAATGTCTGGCCGTCATAAGAGATTTCCAGGACGCCTTTATCGAGTATCAGCTTAGGGTGGTTCGAATGACCGGTAAAGACTGTGGCGGTTTTAAAGGCCTGGGCCTTGGTTAGTGCCAGTTCAAACGTGTCATCTTTTTGCGGCGGTTTTGAACCGACAAAGAAGCTGTCTTTGTCGCCATCAAACGCCTTGATCTCTTGCTGACCGCTGTAGGGTATTATACTGCTTTTGAGAGTGGCCGGTAAAACCAGTTTTGGAAAATAATAGGATTTCATCCCTTTGATCTTTTCTGCCTGATCCGAATCCGGGGCAGCGGCATAGGCTTGATCGAGCAAGGCTTCGGTCCCGGTCGGGGGTTGCGTTCTCTGGAGGGTTTGGAATTTCAGCAAATAGAGCGATTGGGTTTGTTCCTTTGTCGTTTTATACTTTGCCAGGGCCGCGTCAATGTCTTTTACAATCGCCTCGGTATCGATCTTCCGTTCTCCCAAACGAGTTTCCAGACCGAAAATGGTCTCAAGCAATTCATATTTATCCTTAAAGCTTGTTGACCCGTCAGTCTCCATGCTCTTGATGGCGTTCAGTTCCTCTTTGTAATGAGCCAGGAGAATATTGTTTGGGATCACTGTCAGAGCCTTGTCCAGCCACTGGGCTTTGTCCTTAGGTTTCGCACCGGCCATCTTGGCGAGATATTCA
>JAIPFO010000047.1 GCA_021736565.1 Phycisphaerae bacterium
CAGGCCCCATCGACACGGCCGGAATTACCATGTTCGATTTTTTCTTGGGTCGGGTCGCCAAATAAACGACCGCCACCTGTCGCCACATTGCCCAGGTAGGTGCCGCCTGTTTCAGTCATGCTGTAGGTGTTCAGAGGGTTGCCACTCAGGAAGGCGTCCCAGAGTTTGGTCGTACCGTCCAGGAGGTAGGTCGGTACTTCTGTCGCCATACGCCCGACGTTGGCATCTCTGATAGCACTGTAGTCCGTACTGGCACCCGTACCATAGTTTGAGCCTACGCACTTCCATGTTGCACCGCCAAGACCGACCGCGTCAGCCGCCGCCTGAACGAATGCATCGTAAGCAGTGATATTAGGATCTGCAGCATCCCGGGTCCCGCTGGAAACAAAAGCCAGGCGATAGGTATCGCCGACCTTCCATGCTTCACCGGTTGCCGGGTTGATGCCGGTGATATCCAGAACGCCCAGCTGGCCGGCAAATGCAGGGCCCGGCTCGGCAACAACAAAGTCCGTTGCTGACGTGTCATCCAGCCAGTTCACGGCCATGGTTGTAAGATCTTCAGGGTTGACCAGACAGTTTTGGTTATAGTCCGCTTTTACGTTCAGCCCCAGGCCTTTCTGGGACACTTCACAGGCCGTCTCATAAACATCGACCATCATACTGTCAGTGACAATATCAGGATTCGACTGGTCAGTGACTGCCAGTGTCAGCGTAATTGATTGGACCCCGGTGGGTGCAAACGGCGGATCGGCGGTCAGGCGCACATCATCAAAGTTTAATTCAGCATAGTCGCCGGGGTAATTTCCCAGGGAGCTCAACCGGATTTCCAGCGGTTGGCCCAGCAGGTCCGGGTCGACCCCGGTGCTGTCAAACGAAACGGTGACAAGTGCCCAGCTGTCACGCGGTACGCTGACATTCAGATTGGGATCTTCGGCCAGGACGATTCCGCCGGCCAGGAGCTGTACATTGTATTCGGGCCAGTCGTATCGCATGCTATTGCCCACCTGAACCGTCAATTCGTATTGCGTTTCGGGCGCCAGCGTCTCGGCCAGAACCTGTGAGATGGTCCCTGCCGTCCAGGCACACATGTTGCCCTCGGGCACAGCGCTTCCGGTGTAACTATCCGCAGGTGGATTCCAGTTTCCACCGGTCCCGCCCCAACCGGTCTTTGCGCCCCAGCCATCTTCATCTTGCTGGTCCGCTTCAAAGCCTGCATTGACAATTACCGCGGCGCTGTAGGGTTCTTTAACGATCGTTACATCGGGTGTGGCGGCGGTGTCCTCATCGAATGAAACGGCAATACCCGCCGGTGCATCGGCCGTCCAGAGATAGCTCAATGCTGATACACCGTCATCGACAACCGTAGGAGCGGGAACCAGGGAGACCGGCTCACCCCACCAGGTCATCATGTCAGGAGTATTGATGACAACTGATTCCGGCGCGATATCCACTGCGGTAAATGAATAAATAGTACCGGTGTTCGGATCGCTGGCGGTACTGCCATCGCGATACGAATTGATCTGCCAGTAATAGGTCTGGCCAACCGTCGAGGCATCGACCTGTACGGTATTGGCGTTTACGCCATCAACGACCTTGACAAAAGTGGCCGGCACATTCGGATCGGTTCCGAAATAGACATCCACGACCACATCACTGGCAGTGGTCGGCTCGAGGTTCGTCCAGCTTAAATCACGGGTACTGCTGGCTGACACCCTTGCGCCGTCGGCAGGAACTGGATCCAGCGGGTCCAATGAGCCATCGATGATCACGCCCATGAAACGAGCACGGGAAGCATCGGTATCGGCATTGAAATAGTGATATGAGATCGTGTTGTAATCCTTGGCGTCAGCAAAACTAAAGGTTGAGATCCACACATTATTGGCGCCCATGGTTTCTTCATGTTCGGCGATCAGGTCCTCCTGGCCCGGCCCGCTCATCGTCAGAGTGACCCTGTTGGTATCCACATACGAACCATAAATGAAATACACCGTGCCTCTTGCCATCTTTGAGATGTTGATCGTACTTGTAATCCCCTGGCTCCTGGCCAGTGTCTTGAGGACGGTCTCGTTTGAAAAGTCCTTGGTCGTGGAAAAATCAACGCCCGGATCCGTCACGCTCCAGACATTGCCCCAATTTTACCATCACCGCTATAATTCGTCGCGGTCGCCGAACCGATCAACGATTCTGCTCCTTCGGCATAGGCGGCCATCGCATCGCCGGTACTCCAGTATAATGCATAGTCCAGCACTGTTCCGTCGCCAAAAACCCCTTCCACGACGCCGTCCACCGTACCGGAATAGGAGGCCTTGCCCGGATAGACCGACACATTAAAGGCACTGCCATTGGTCGACACCCTGACCGTTTCATCGTGGATCAGTTCGGCGGCACTGGCCGGGTTGGCCGTGAAGAGGAGTGCCATCACCACGGCTAGCAACATTAATAACACTTTCTTTTTCATTTCATACTCTCCTAAAGAAATGGTCATGGGTATTATTATATATTGAGCACACTGCCAATATCTGATACCCCGTTTAAGATCTTAACGTACTTTGTCGGGCTGTCGAGGGCCCGGTTCAGATGGCATTATTCGCCGGGTCACGTTTGAAAATGCAGACGGACATTCCCTGCTGAGCGGCCCCTGTCGGCCTAATACGAGGCAGGGCAAACAAGGCGCAAAGAGGGCGCTATCCCATCGCGAACAAAAACTCAACGTAATAAAAATGTCCTCTGTTTTTGATCAGTGCCGCCGGCATCATGCTCATTCGGCATGCGAACTCATTTTAATGCCAGCATCATAAATATTATTGAAGCCAGTTTTCCACATCTTCAAGACTATTTTTTGATACACAAAACAACTTATGATGAGAGAACCCATTCAATGGCACTATGCCTTGCCGCATAAGACGCCTGTGAAAAAAGGGTAGAACATCGTAAAAAAAATTAAGAAAAATCTCAGACAGAAAACAAAGTGAAGAAATATATTAGATTTGAACAATTCTTCACGCTGAATTTAGTATAGCGGGACCTACCGCCCTCTGTCAAGAAAAAAAATAATATTTAACCCACGAAACGCCCCAGGGGCTGTTTCATTCCTTTTAGGGCTCCAGTGCATCAATTTAGCAATGAAAATTGTCCGACGAGTCCACCGGAGAGGTCCGGAAAACTTTTTTTCCATCACGGCGGCCATTTTCAAAAATTATACCATTCTATATCGCCGCGTAAGAAACTTTTGACGCAGGGGTCAATTATAGTGATAATGTTCATGATGCAATAAATTGACTGACCGGGCCGTTAAAAGTGTGCCTTTCAATGCGGCTTCCGGGTCTTTTCACCTGGAAACCCCTGAGATTCAGGTCTCATTGAAGCGTGCAGACGATGAGCGTGATAAGAATATTTTGTAAACAACTGCCCTGACTCTAGTTATGTACATTTTAGCAAGGGGTAACGGAGTAGATTTATGAGCTGTAATATCCGATTATTTTTCCGGCCGATGATGATTTTCCTGCTGGGCCTGGCCGTTATTCTTTCTGTCGCCGAGGGCATGGGGGCTGAAGAAAAGAAGGGGGATCGCAAAAAGGGTGATAATAAGGTTGATCAAGCCAATAAGAATAAGAAGGTTAAGAAGGATAAAAGCCCCGTCATGGCCACAACGCCCGACAATCCCTTTGAGATCGAGAATGAGCCTTACGTCCCGGTCAATCAGATCGACACGCTTGTGATAGCGGCCCTCAAAAAAGAGGGGATAAAACCGGCCCATCTATGCTCCGACGCGGTTTTTATCCGCCGGGTCTATCTGGACATCACCGGCACCCTGCCCGAACCACAGGGGGTACGGAAGTTTATTGAAAACAAAAAACCTGACAAACGGGCGATCCTGATCGACCGTCTGCTGGCCAGTGATAACTATGCCGATTACTGGGCGATGAAATGGTGCGATCTATTGCGGGTCAAGGCGGAGTTTCCGATCAACTTATGGCCCAACGCGGTGCAGGCGTATTATCGCTGGATCCACGATGCCCTGGATAACAATATGCCTTACGACCAGTTCGCCCGGGAGCTGCTCACCGCCAGCGGCAGTAATTTCCGGGTGGGGCAGGTGAATTTCTATCGGGCGATCCAGGGGCAGGACCCCTCGGCGATCGCCAGTGCGGTGGCCCTGACGTTTATGGGGGTGCGTATCGATCAATGGCCAGAAAACCGCCGGTCAAACATGGAGAAGTTTTTCTCACGGGTGGGGTATAAAAAAACGGCCGAATGGAAGGAAGAGATCGTCTACCTGGACCCCGCGGCAACCGGGCCGTTGGAAACCGCTTATCCCGATAGCGAGAAGGTCAAGATTCAGCCGGGGACCGACCCGCGGGCAATATTCGCCCGCTGGCTGATCGACCGGGACAATCCCTGGTTCACTCGAAACATTGTCAACCGTCAGTGGGCGTGGCTGCTGGGGCGGGGGATCATTCATGAACCGGATGATATTGGTGTCAACAATCCGCCGAGCCATCCCAAACTTCTGGCCTATCTGGAAAAAGAACTGGCCGATGCCCACTACGATCTGAAACACACATACCGACTGATACTCAACTCGCGCACCTATCAGCAGTCGTCCATCCCCCAAAGTGACCATCCCAAAGCCGGCTCGCTGTTTGCCTGGTATCATGTTCGCCAGCTGGACGCAGAGGTTCTGATCGATGCGCTCTGCTGGATATCGGGGACACGAGAAAGCTATTCCAGCGCGATCCCGGAGCCCTTTACGTTTGTTCCGGAAGAAAACCGCACGATCAAACTGACTGACGGCAGTATTACCAGCGGATTTCTGGAAATGTTCGGCAGGCCCTCGCGCGATACCGGGCAGGAATCCGAACGGAATAATAACGCCACAGACGCCCAGCGGCTGCACATGCTAAACTCCAGCCACATCCAGACCAAAATCGAACGGAGCTGGCGACTTAATTCCATAATGAAAAACGCCAAAAGGAAACCGACTCTCCTGGTCAATACGATCTACCTGACGATACTGTCCCGCTATCCGACCCGGGCGGAGATGGCGGCGGTCATGAAATATGCCGGCACGAATAAATCGGCGAGCAGACAAACCGTCAATGACCTGGCCTAGGCCCTGATCAATAGTAAAGAATTTTTGTACCGGCATTAACCGGATGGGCCTGGCCCATGCTGAGACATGTTATACTCATCCGAGACCATTTTTTAGAATCGCGTGTAACATAAGCCTTTAAAATGTAAAGATTTATATCCCGACGAAACGGGAATTTTCAATCGCGATCACTATAGACGACACGAGGAAAGCGAATCATGAAAAACCATTCAATCACCCGACGCGACGCGTTAAAAAGCGGCCTTATCGGAGCGGCCGGTGTGGCCATGGCCGATCCATATCGCCTGATCGCCAGTCCGTCCACTCCACCGGTTCGAGCTAAATCGGTGATTCAAATATGGATGTGGGGCGGGCCGTCGCACCTGGATACCTTCGACCCCAAACCCGATGCGGGGTACGACTATTGCGGACCGCTCAACAAGCCCATCAACACAAACGTTGCCGGAATACAAATCGGCCAACTGTTGCCGTTACTGGCCAAACAGGCGGATAAATATTCCATCATCCGCAGCATGTCCCACAGCAATAACGGCCATGAAACCGCATCCTACATCACCCAGACCGGGCATTCGCCTGGCCGGCTGGTGTACCCCTGTTTTGGGGCGGTGGTTTCCATGATGAAGAAAAAAATGCAGGGGTATGACGGTTTGGTGCCTCCTTACATTGTCCTGACACGGCCGCAGGGGCGGTTCTCCGAGGCAGGGTTTTTGGGGCCGCAATACAAACCATTCGCCACCGGGGGCGATCCAAAGCAAACCGTTTTTGCCGTCGAAGGGCTTATCGCCAGGGGCATTACCGACGCCCGCCAGAAAAATCGACGCGACCTGCTCCATTCGCTGGATTCGCTGGGGAAGGCCATGGGGGATAACCCCAACTTCTCTCAGCTGGATAAGTGCGAAGAAAAGGCCTACGACATGATGTTCGGCGAGGCCCGTAAACTGTTCGACTTGACGACCGAACCAGAGGACCTTCGCGACCGTTACGGGCGAAACACGTTTGGCCAATCATGCCTGGCCGCTCGCAAGCTTGTCGAACATGGCGTGCCGTATGTGACGATCAACTATAACGGATGGGATACGCACAAGCAGCATTTTGAGATCATGAACAGGAATCTGCCGGAACTGGATAGCGGCATGGCCACGCTGCTGGAAGACCTTTGGGATCGCGGCCTGCTGGACAGCACCATCGTATGGTGGGGCGGTGAATTTGGCCGGGGGCCCAAGATCCAGTGGGACTCACCATGGAACGGCGGCCGGTCGCATTATGGCAAATGCTTCTCATCGGTCGTTGCCGGCGGCGGGTTCAAGGGCGGCCAGGTGGTCGGGGCCTCCGACGAAAAAGGCCTGGAAGTGGCTGAGCGACCGGTGCATCCACGGGAACTGCTGGGAAGTATGTACGAACGGCTGGGCATCAATCCCGACGCCCCGATGCCCAATCCGCGTGGACTCGATTTGAAAGTCATGGCCGCTGAAAAAGGCGACAAACGCCTCAGCGAGATCATGTAAATGACCTCTCGCGTCAACAACCCGTTTTGGAATTAAAAATACTCAGGACGCCGGCGTCTCAAGGGCCCGGGGAGCGACCCATGTCTTTATTACACAAAATATTATTCATTACACTCACCCTGGCGGCGACGACCGCATGGGCGCAGACGAATCTCAGGGCACCGCACATCGGATATCTCTATCCCAGCGGCGCCCAGCGGGGCACTGTCGTTCGCATTGCCGCCGGCGGACAGTCTCTAAGAGGTGCCACCGATGTGTATATCTCCGGTCAGGGTGTCCAGGCCCGGGTCCTCAAATACATGAGGGCCCTGCCCAACAATCTTAATAAAGAACAGCGAGAGATGCTCCTGGCCCCGCTCAAGGAGGTGCGGCAGATGCGGCTGGACGAATTGGCCGGGGTTACCCCCAAGAAACCTTCCTGGCTGAATGAACCTTCGCCCGCGGAAAAAAAAGTCGATAAAGCCAAAAAGAACAACGCCAACCGAATGCCCGAGCACCCGTTAATGTATGATCTGGAAAATAAATCCCTGGTGGAGCTGGCGAACATTTCAATGGTATTATTTGCCCCGGGAAAAAAGAGACAGATCAACCGACAGCTGGCCGAATCGGTCGTGATCGAAGTGACGATCGACCCCGATGCCATTCCCGGGGACAGGGAGCTGCGGATCAATACCGCCACCGGCCTGACAAATCCCATGATCTTCCAGGTCGGTCTGCTGCCGGAATTTCTTGAATTGGAGCCCAATAGCGGCAACATCAAGGCTAAAATACCTCAGTGGCTCGACCTGCCGGAAAATGCCGAGCCGCTCGACCTGCCGGTAGAAATTAACGGCCAGATCTTTCCCGGCGATATGGACCGTTTTAAATTGCGGGGTAAAAAGGGACAGAAACTGGTGATTGAAACCCAGGCGCGGCGTCTGATCCCTTACCTGGCTGATGCGGTTCCCGGCTGGTTCCAGGCGACCCTGGCCTTATACGATTCAACTGGTCAGGAGGTGGCCTATGCCGACGATTACCAGTTCCATCCCGACCCGGTCCTGTTCTACGAGATTCCCGAAGACGGCCAGTATGAGCTTGAAATCCGAGACGCCATCTATCGCGGCCGGGAAGATTTTGTCTATCGCATCGCGATCAGCGAGCAGCCCTTCATGACCCATATTTTCCCGCTGGGCGGACGGGAAGGCGAAAAAACAGTCACCGCGATCGACGGCTGGAACCTGCCGGAAACCCGGCTGGAACACAATACTCAAGCCGGCAATGATCCCATCCGAAAAACCGCGTATTATGATGGGAAGAGCTGTTCTAATTCAGTCACCTTCGCGGTCGATACCTTACCGGAGTGTCATGAACGCGAAGGGAATAATGCGATCGGTCAGGCCCAGCAGGTCACCCTGCCGATCATCGTGAATGGACGGATCGACCGCACCGGCGATGTTGATATATTTTGCATCAAAGGCAACGCCGGGGATGAACTGGTCGTTGAAGTTATGGCCCGCCAATTGAACTCACCGCTGGACGCACTGGTGCGACTGACCAACAACCGGGGCGAAGTGCTGGCATGGAACGACGACTATGTGGTTAAAGACGCGCACTTGCACAAGGAGATGATGGGCCTGCTGACCCACCACGCCGATTCTTACCTGCGGGTCAAACTCCCCCAGACCGGCACCTATTACGTCCACCTGGCCGACGCGCAAGGTCACGGCGGCAAAAGCCACGCCTACCGCCTGCGGATCAGCCCGCCGCAACCCGATTTCGCACTGCGAATAACACCGCCCAGTCACACGATGCGTCCCGGTGCGATAACGCCTATCCACCTCTACGCATTGCGTAAAGACGGCTTCACCGGAGAAATACAAATCGCGTTGAAAGACCCGCCCCGGGGTTTCAAACTGACCGGTAACGTTATTCCCGCCGGCAGTCACCGTGTCCGCATGACCCTCTCGGCTCCTCCCATCAAATCAAAAGCCTATACCGCAACATTACAATTTGAAGGGACTGCCAAAATCAACGCCAAAAATATCACCCGTCCGGCAATCCCCTCTGAGGACCTTACCCAGGCATTCCTCTACCGTCACCTGGTCCCCTCGCAAGAATTTATGGTTTCGATCCTTAAATACAAATGGCCCTTACCGGCGATCGAACTGATGAATAACGCGCCGATTCAAATATCCGCCGGCGGCGAAACGGTCATAGAATTCAAAACCCGTAGAAATGCAACGGCCCTCAAGCAAATTCAACTCGAGCTAAACAACCCGCCCGAAGGCGTGAGCCTCGGCGACGTCAAAGTGACCCCGAACGGCCTGACCTGCCAGGTCAGGGTTGCTAAGGACCTTGGCCAGGAACAATTCGCCGGTAATTTAATTCTCGAAGCGTTCACGACATACCAGCCCAAACCCCAAAACGGCAAACCGCAAAAAAAAATCCGAGCCTCTATAGGCGTCCTGCCCGCGGTGCCGGTTAGAATTGTGCAATAATGACTTGTGTTATTACGCTGCGCTGTTTTATCTGACACATAACAGCTATGACGATAAAGATTTATATCCCGACTAGCCGGAAAATTACAATCGCGATCACTATCTATAAAGAAATGACAAATGATATGACGACTTCCAAAGAGCAATTACCTGATGATCAAGAGGTGCCCAGCCCTACTGTTGGGCATGGCCAGGAGAAGGAGAAGGAGAAGGAGAAGGAGAAGGGGAAGGTGAACAGGCGACTATTTCTTAAGGGCTTCCTGGGGCTCTTCGGGGCGGGTTTGATGACCGGTCTTTACGCTTATAAAATTGAGCCGTTTTGGGTGGAACTGGTGAAAAAGCAAATGGCGGTTAAGCATCTGCCCGATCATCTGGCAGGTAAAACGGTTATGCAGATCAGTGACCTTCATATTGGCGATCGCTGCGACTATCATTATATTATTGAGGCATTGCAGGAGGCGCAGAAGCTGAATCCTGATTTTGTCGTCTATACCGGCGATTATGTCAGCTGGGAAAGTGACCGGCAGCTTGAACAGCTTGATGAGGTCTTAAAGAGTTTCGTTAAGGGGAAAATTGGGACCATAGGGATTTTGGGTAATCATGATTATGGGAGGGGCTGGTCGCAGACTGACGTCGCCGAAAAAATTGTGGATCGACTCACGCAATGCGGTGTTGACGTATTACGAAATGAGCAGAAGGAATATGAAGGATTAAACTTTATTGGCTTTGACGATTACTGGGCCACGAATTTCAGGCCTGAAAAGGTCATGGCGAATTATGATAAAAGCAAGGCCAATATCCTTTTATGCCACAATCCAGACGTTTGCGATCTGGAGGTATGGAATGGGTATGAAGGGTGGATTTTATCGGGCCATACGCATGGCGGTCAATGTAAAATTCCATTTTTAACCCCGCCCATGCTGCCGGTTAAGAATAAGAAGTATTCGTCTGGGGAAATTGACCTGGGGGACGGGCGGACTTTATATGTTAACCGGGCACTGGGGCATTTGCGGCAGATACGGTTTAATGTCAGGCCGGAAATAACTTTGTTTGAATTACAAGCGTTCGCTGGACCTCATCTGGCAGAGCCCGCCCTGAAAGATCCTCTGAACTGACAATGCTGACTAAAAATACAAATTCCTATAGTACGCTTTCGTACTTTTTATCTTTGAATCGTTGATTTGTTATTGAATGAACGCATAAAAAAGTGCGAAAGTTAACAAGGGTTTTTTTTTGAGGTTAAAAAGTTTCCGGCCCCCTATGAGCCGCTTGGCACGTAGCCTAAATTGCCCCATATCCCTCGCTGCATACGGACCAGGTCAGGATTGCCCGGCTGGCTGGCGTTATTCGTCTCGCCCTTGCCAAGGGATATCGTATCAGGGTCCTCCCACTTCCACCACTCACTATGGCCATCAGCGAAAGACATGGTCGTCCCGTTACCGTGCCGAATAGGAGGGCGTTTTATCCAGAGGGGTTGACTGTGCCAGATATTAAAGGCATATTTTTCTATCGCGCCTTCGTCAATGAATACGATCCGGCTGGCCGGCCGGCGAATGTCCGATATTTTCCCCATCACCTCGCCTTTGGACACGTTGTTGTCGTGGGCGCTGTTCATGGCATTGACTATGGAGTAGGTTCGCATCTCCCTGGGTTTGCCCGTTTCACACTTGTAAAGGTCCAGGTTTTCACAATAGGGCCAGAGCACCCCTTCCTCAATTGCCACGCGCTGCTTCTCCATATCATCCAAATTATCGTTCCAGCCCACCCACCACATTCTCGTAGGATTATATCCCACATCGGCAGTGCAAAGATGCTCTTCGTTATCATCGGCGTACATGAGCCAGCCCGTCATCAACTGCCGGGTATTGCTAAGGCAAACCGCACGCTTGCCCATTTCTTTGGCCTTACTCAGTGCCGGCATCAAAATGGCGACCAGCAGGGCGATGATCGAGATGACTACCAATAACTCAATGAGCGTGAAACCCTTTCTTTTTTTCATAACATGCTCCAATCGTATTAAGATCAAACAATTGAATAAAAAAAACAGCCGGGGTTATGCCGGCTGTTGGATCGTTAACAGGTGTAATAGGAACTCAAATGAGAGCGAGGAAATTCCAATGTACCGGCAGTTCATGCTTCATTCAACGCATCGTAGAATTTGACATATTTGTCCTTATTTTCGGTACCGCGCATCTCAATAGCGGCTCGAGGGTGCTGGTTGAAGTGGGCCGTAATAAGGTAAGGGATCATGTATCCCCATTCCAGTTTATCCTGGAGCGGAATAAAGTTTTCTTCGATGCATTTCAAAACCGGCCGTAACTTGAATTTCGGGTTCTTCAGGAAATTCAACAGCAGTTCCATCGGGCAATTACCGACACCCCGGCCGATTCCAAACATTGTTGCATCCAACCGATTCACACCGGTAATGATCGCTTCGATCGTATTGGCAAAGGCCAGCTGGAAGTTGTTGTGACCATGGAAGCCGATCTCTTTGCCGGTCCCCTTGACCGCGTCCAGGTATTTCCGGGCATAATCGTGAATCTGTTCAGAATACAGAGTCCCAAAGCTATCGACCAGAACCACCACATCGGCTTCGGTACCGGCGAAAATCTCCAACGCCTCGGCCAGCTCTTTTTCCTGAACGGTCGATATGGCCATCAGGTTCACCGCGACTTCATACCCTTTTTGCTTGGCATCCTTGATCATGTCCACCGCGGTGGGGATCTGGTGGATATAAGTGGCCACCCGGATCATATCCAAAACGCTCTCTTCCCGGGGAAGAATATCACGATGATAATCCGTTTTCTCCGCGTCAGCCATCACCGACAATTTTAAATCGCTGTCATTATCGCCAACGATCCGGCGAACGGCCTCTTCGTCACACGATTTCCAATCACCAAATTTATTTGGAGCAAATATCCTTTTATCGCCTTTATAACCCAGTTCCATATAATCAATGCCGGCATCGATGCACGCCTGGTAGACCGATTTGACCAGCCCATCTTCAAACATATGGTTATTCACTAATCCGCCATCGCGAATAGTACAGTCCAAGACCTTAATTTCAGGCCGATAATCAATCCAGGGTGCTTGAGTCATAATGAACTCCTTCCATAGAGCCGGTTAGGTGCTGGTGGTCATCGATACGTCAATGCATTTCTAAAAAACAACAACGTAGCATAGCATAAAAGGCGATCATTTGCAAATGATTAATGACTCCAGCGAATGCCCGCTTGCCAGAGCTCTCTCGGGCCGGGGCGATTGAGCATCTTGCTGATTGAATAATCCTGACGCTGAGGACAAAATAGATTCCCATGTCACCCCGGAAATGGTAAAATACCTTTGGCCACTGCGTTAAAAGTCTTTTTTTGTCATTAAAACCGCCCTTATAATACGAGTGTACCCTCATGAAAAAGAATCCCATAAACGACATTATAACCATCGCCTTGAACCCCTGCTGGGATGTCACCTGCCAGGCCAACGGGCTGGAATGGGGCCGGCATGCGTCGCTGGATTCTTATCATATCCAACCGGCGGGCAAGCCGTTGAATGTCTCGCGGGCCCTGGGGTGGATGACCCGAAGATCGACCGCCGCGGGGCTCTGGGGGCAGGACGATTACCGGCAACTGGTCGAGCACGCCGCCGATCTGAAAAAACGGGTGAAGCTCGCGATGACCGTTGTCCCGGGCAGTACCCGGCAGAATATTACCGTGATCGATACGGAAAAAAATCGTGAAATGCATTTGCGGTCGCCGGGCGGGCTGATCAATCCCAAATCACTCAAGGCCCTTCAGTCCGATCTGAAAAAACGGGTCAAGTCCGAGTGTGTCTGTGTTTTTGGCGGGTCTATGCCCGCGGGGGACGATCTCCCGGGTATTCTATCTGTAATGGATTTCTGCCGTGAGAAAGACGCCTACCTGGCGGTCGATACGTCCGGGCCGGCCTTAAAACAGATCGTCGAGGACATTCAACCCTGGCTGATCACGCCCAATGTGGACGAATTATCCGAACTGCTGGGCCGGGAGATCGGGGATACCTCCAAATCGATTGTCACTGCCGCCCGGGAACTGCTGGACCTCGTTGAAATTATCCTGGTCAGCCGCGGCGAAAAAGGAGCGATCCTGGTCACCGAAGAAAAAACATGGCAGTGCCGTTACGACGGCCGCGAGAGGGCGGTGCGATCGACCGTGGGATGTGGCGACTATCTCCTGGCGGGTTTCCTGCACGGCCTCAAACAGAAAGATCATTTCCCCTACGCCCTGCAAACGGCAGTGACCACCGCCACGGCAAAGGCCTGGGGACTGACGGAACTATCCTGGAGCAGGGCTCAGCGAAAAATCAAAACCACGCTGCAGGAAATCGCCCCATAGCGATGGTTTTATTGATTGTCGAGCCCGCCTTCGTGTGACTGCCACGTTAAAAGGGGAACCGCCAAAGGCGGCCCAACCCTAAGAGGCCAAAAATACGAATGACCCTGACGTCCTGATCCAGTTCAGGCCTATTTGCCCGGCGCGGTCAGATTGATAAATTCCACATAGATCCCATCATCCCGGTTGGAGACATACCCTACGGTGGGCCCGAAATATTTCTGAACCACTTCGAAATCGGGCAGCAGATTAAAATCAATGATTTCACGCATCTCCTTGACCAGTGACGTCATCATCGCCGAACCGCCAAAGGGGATCAGGGGTATCATGGTATCGTCCGAGTCGTTCGGGTTCTCGGCCATCTTTTTGGCGGCTTCTTTCAAAATGACCCAGTCTTTTTCGGTGGATATCTGCGAATTTCCATAAAAGTATATCCCGGCCATCTCCGGCAGATACCCGCTGGCATACTGATACATCGGGTCGGTCGCCATCGTTTCAATATCCGACCGCCGGAGGTCACGGATCGTTTGCTCAACCGCCTTATCTGTACTGAAGACTAACTGGTCCCCGACAACCGCCATCGCCAGAAAACTATTCTGAGCGTTAGAGAGCTGGCCTGCCTGGGCTGCCAGCATCATCGCAAATGGGTTGGGTAAAAGGTAGAGCGTGCTATTGAGCAGTTCACGCTGCATCTCCTTTTGGCCCGGGGCGAGAAATGTACTATGGATCCGGGCCAATGCCTTGTCCAGGACCTCACCGTCTTTAACCCCGATCGACATAAATAATTTCATACTGTCCGACGCCGTATAAGGCTTCTCAAAACCAACCCCAACGGTGAGAGGCTTGACCAGCTGTCCGATAAATTCCTCACGGAAATTCACGGGATTACTCCCTTGCGGGCCGCCGGTGGCCATCATCGCCCCCTGGATCATCGGGGCGGGATTCATGCCGCTGATTGACCAGGCTATCTTCGTGATACCATCATATAACGTCCCCATATCATAATTGGCCGTCATGAAGGACGCCAGCCCCTTCTTGAGCATCCGGTTCGGCCGGACCGGCGAACTGGCCGGAACCATTAATGCCGGTATCCCTTTTTTCTCCCCTTTAATGCTCACTAAAACCTTACTCTTGAGCTGAATATTTCGTTCAGGCATCAACTGCATGGTCATGCCCACCCCTTCAATATTGTCAATGCCCATCGTGGCCATCTGGCGATTAAATGGCGAAAGACCTTCCGGCGGCATCGTATTGCGGATAACGTCCAAAAGCCGCTTAACGTTCAGATAGCCCCGAAGGTCAGCGCTGCCCAGGGCCTGGTTCATGGAAATGAAATTTTCATTATTGGAAAGCTGGGGCATCGCCACGCCGTCGATCAGCATTAGGGTCTGGCGAATATATTTCAGGGACGAACCGAGGATTAACTGATTATCCATAAAGCCATAACAGAACGTATCAAAATCAGCGTCGCTCTCCTGACTCTTTTTCAATATAGTGATCGGAACATCCCGAACCGTCTGTAAGTCCCTGACCAGTCCTTCTTGGGCGGCCTTTTGGGTAATATTCAAACTGATCTTCCGGGCAATAGCAATATTGTCACCCAGGTCC
>JAIPFO010000048.1 GCA_021736565.1 Phycisphaerae bacterium
GAAGCCGTTGACCGTGCCATGATAGAGCTTGACGGTACGCCCAATAAGACAAAACTGGGTGCCAACGCGATCCTGGGTGTTTCACTGGCCTGCGCCAAGGCGGCGGCGGCTTACTGCAGCCTGCCCCTGTATCGCTACCTGGGCGGCAACAATGCCAACATCCTGCCGGTTCCGATGATGAATATTCTGAACGGCGGGAAGCACGCTGACAATAATGTGGATTTCCAGGAATTCATGATCATGCCGGTTGGCGCCGAAAGCTTTACCGAAGCGTTGCGGATGGGCGCTGAAATTTTCCATTCACTCAAAAAAGTGCTCAGCAAAATGGGTTACAATACCGCGGTGGGTGATGAAGGTGGCTTTGCCCCGGACCTCAAGAGCAACGAAGAAGCCCTGGAAGTGATCATTAAGGCCATTGAAGCGGCGGGTTACAAACCTGGCGAGGAAGTCTTTATCGCGCTGGACCCTGCCAGTTCCGAGATGTATGACAAGACCAAAAAGGGTTATTTCTTCTTCAAGTCAGCCCCGGAGAAAAAGTTATCCAGTGAAGAAATGGCCAAGTTCTGGGTGGACTGGAGCGATCGCTATCCGATCGTCAGTATCGAAGACGGTATGGATGAAGATGACTGGACTGGCTGGAAGGCCCTGAATGACATGGCGGGTGATAAGATCCAACTGGTCGGCGATGACCTGTTTGTGACCAATACCAAACGGCTGGCTCGCGGGATCGAAGAGAATTGTGCGAACTCCATCCTGATCAAGGTCAACCAGATCGGCACCCTGACCGAGACGTTCAATGCCATCAAGATGGCCCAGCGAAATGGCTGGACGGCTGTGATCAGTCATCGCAGTGGCGAAACCGAAGACAGTACGATCGCCGATATCGCCGTTGCCAGTGGCGCCGGCCAGATCAAGACCGGGTCGCTGTGTCGAACGGACCGGATTTGCAAATACAACCAGCTTCTTCGTATCGAAGAAGAGCTCGGTAGCGATGCGGTCTATGGCTCGGCGATCTGGAAAAAATAGATTCCAGAAAAAAACCGATGTAAAATCAAAAGGCACACTCAGAGATTGGGTGTGTCTTTTTTTCATTTCAACTTCGGCCCCTTCCCTGGCCCGGCCCTACAGCGGCAAACATCGGGCATCCTTCGCTATGAACCACAACTGTTGTAACGATGCAAAAAATTTATAACTCGCCAGAACATGGGAGCCTTGTTAGCGTATAAACCTCAAGACGCCAGCGTCATAAGTTTTTTGGCGCCCGTTTCCCGCATCTTAAAGGCTGACATGAAATATGAAAATCAATTTTGGACGTGAAAGCCAAAACAGGCGTTCGCGTCATAAGTCTTTCCAAAACTCAGGCGACCCAGGGACAATGAAAATAAAATTGATCTCTCCAAAAATGACATTGCGACCGATGGATTCAGAATTCAAGCGGGTGTTGTCCCCTTCGATATCATTGCTGGTGCTGGCCAATCTCACACCGAACGAGCATGAGGTTTATATCGAAGATGAAAACGCACAGAAGATCAATTTTAATGACGAGCCCGACCTGGTGGGTATCAATGTCAATGTCGACACCTCGCCGGGCGCGTATAAAATTGCCGAACGATACCGGCAAAAGAATATCCCGGTTATATTCGGCGGGATACATGCCAGTGCCAAACCCCAGGAGGCGTTGCAGCATGGCGACGCCGTTTGTGTTGGCGAGGCAGAACCGGTATGGCAGCAAATTCTCAACGATGTGCAAAAGGGATGTCTTAAGGGGATATACTATCACGACCGGCCGGTTGATTTAGCTCAAATGCCGCTGCCCCGCTGGGACCTGATTCGCAAGGATAAATATTTATATACCAGTATCGTCTGCGCGAGCCGTGGCTGTCCCTATCATTGCGACTTCTGTTATAACAGTTGTGACTATATGCACAACAAGCATCGAAATCGCCCCATAGAAAATGTGATCGAAGAGATCCGCCAGCTTGGCACCCGGGAAGTGATGTTTATCGACGATAATTTTATCGGCAATATCCCGTGGACCCGGGACTTTGTCCGTGCGATCACACCGATGAAATTACGATGGCATGCCGCGGTATCCTCCAATATTGGCCAACATCTGGATTTGTTGGATGCAATGAAAACCAGCGGCTGCGAGAGCCTGTTCATCGGATTCGAGTCCATTAGCCGCCAGTCAATTGCGAGCGTGAAAAAATATCAGAATAAGATCGAGGATTACCAGCAATTAATCAAGGAAATTCATAGCCGGGGGATGATGATCAATGCCAGTATGGTTTTCGGCTTCGACCATGACCATCCCAACATATTCCAGGATACACTGGAATGGCTGGTGAGTAATAAAATTGAAACCATTACCGCACACATCCTTACGCCGTACCCCGGAACAAAGTTGTATAATCAATTGGAAAAAGAAGGCCGGATCGTTGATCATGACGGCACGCATTACAATACCTCCAAAGTTGTCTATGAACCCAAAAACATGACAAGGGAGGAATTGTACCAGGGGTATTTATGGATCTATAAACAATTCTATTCCTTCAAAAATATCATCAAAAGAATGCCCGCCACCCGAAGCCAGAGACTTCCATTCCTGCTCTTTAACCTGGTCTATCGGAAATATGGAAAAATCGCCTGCCAGCTGGCCCGCCTGGGCTTTATGAACCGATTGGGCCGGTTGGCCCGCCGATTGTCCTATGGCATTGATTGAGACCCTTTTACGCGATAGTTCGGAGTGGGGAGGAAATTGTGGACGTTGGTAGGGGCTTATGCTATTATGGTAAAAACGTAAATACTGCTGTTTTTTCATCATTTTAATGGATATGGCATCATGAAGAGATTATTTTTGGTTTTCTTGGTTTTTGGGGCTTTGGGTGGGGTTTGTTTGGATTTGTGTGGGGCGAGTTCTGCTTTGCCGGGGGTGTTTAATGGTGATAATTTGCTTTGGGAAGTGAATTTAGGGATGCATCAGTACACGATCCCCAAGGTGGATGGCGGGCAGATATTCCTGGGGGTTGATGATTCGGGGCTGGAGCATCCGGCGGTTAAACGCACCGGGGGCGGGATTTTTATGGCGATGGATGCAAAGAGTGGCCAGATGGCCTGGCAGTTGGTGGTCCCGCGAAATATGGCGGGCCGGGTTGAGCCGTTTTATTTTAATCACTGGCGCTGCGGGATATGTTCGACCCCGGCGATTGATGGTAAATATTTATATATTGTCAGTTCGCGGGGTGAGATTTTGTGCCTGGACCGCCGTGGTCAGGCCGATGGGAATGATGGGCCGTTTACTGATGAATTGGGGTATATGAAGGCGGAGTCGGGCTATAAGCTGGGCCAGAAAGATGGCGATATTGTCTGGCGGTTTGACCTGGTCAAGGAGGCGGATGTCTTTCCGCATGATGTTTGCGGCAGTTCGCCGGTGGTGTTGGGTGATTATGTTTATGCCTGCACATCGAATGGGGTGGATAGCCGTCATGCCAAGGTGAGTAATCCCAGGGCCCCCAGCCTGGTGGTGCTGAATAAGCGGACCGGTAAACTGGTGGCGGTCGAAGGTGAGAAGATGGGGTATCGGACCGTCCATGGTAACTGGTCGTCGCCGGTGGTTGGGCGATTTGGCGGGCAGGAGATGGTGCTGTTTGCCGGGGGGGACTGGACTCTTTACGCGTTTGAACCATTTAAACCGACACCCGGCGGGACGGGCGTGGAGAAGCTCAAAAAAATATGGCAGTATGATTGTAGCCCCAAGGCGTACCAGCTGCGAAATGGTAAGAAAATCCCATATACGAGTTGGCAAACGAAGAGCCCGGACGGCCCCAGTGAGGTCATTGCGATCCCGGTGATCCATGATGGGAAGATCTATGTCTCCATCGGCCAGAGCCCCATCCACGGCCCGGGCGTGGGGGCACTCTCCTGCATTGACGGCAAGACGGGGCAGAAGGTGTGGGAAAATCGTAAGGTCGGCCGGAGCCTGGCCAATGTATTGATCCATGACGGGCTTGTTTACGTGCCGGATTATTCCGGCAAAATGCATTGCATCGACGCGGTGACGGGGGAATCGCTCTGGGAGCATCAGATGGACGCCGGGGTGTGGACCTGCTCGGCGGTCGTGGTCAATGAGACGATACTGATCAGCACCGAGCGGCGGCGCACCCTGTGGGCTTTTAAGGCGGGGCGAAAAAAGGGGGTTGTCGGAAAATGCCACATGAAGTCCGAGTCAATTACCCCTGTCATTGCCAATGGCGTGATGTATTTTCCAACGCAGAAGCGGCTGTTTGCGTTGAAAGTTGACGCGGGGCTGTTTAGTGTTGGTGGTGATTGAATTATGTGATGCCATAGATTATAATAGTTTGTAAGCGTCCACTGGAAAATGTCAGGTTAGAAATATAAATGGAACAGACCCGCTGTTCCCTAGAATTCTGCCTTAAAACTTGAATAAGAGACAGTACGATTGCTATGCTGGAGAGATTATGAAAACAAGAAACTTTCAACATGTCCTCTGTGTATATCCCTATCGGCGTGAATTGAATCGGGTAGGTTTTTTTCCGCCGTTGGGCCTTGAATATATTGCGGTCGTAATCGAGCCGCATACAAAGGCACTGGATGTCGTGGATATGCGTAAAGAAAAGGGGTGTACGAAAGACTTTTTACGCCCGGAGACCGACCTGGTGTGTCTCTCAGTCAATTGGGACCGCGAACCTGAATTTCTCCATGAAGAGATATCCTCTTTAAACCCGGATATTTTTACCATACTGGGTGGCCGATACGCCTCGGAAGATCCCCAATACTGGCTATCGACCTATCCTAACGTGGATGCCGTCGTCCGCGGGGAAGGCGAGGAGGCGATGGAAGAATTTTGCCAGGGTGTCCCCCTTGAAGAAATTACCGGTTTAAGCTTTCGCAGAAAGGATAAGATATTTCATAATCCCAACCGCAAGCAATGTCCGGTCAAAGATGACCTCCGCCCTGCCCGTCATCTGCGTCGCCACACCTATCAAGCGGCCTTTGAGGGGATTAATATGGGATTTCTGATTGAGACATTATCTTCCTCACGCGGGTGCCCGTTTAATTGCGTTTTCTGCTCGTTTAGTCGCAATCCCTGGGGTGAGAAACGCCCCTGGTCAGCGCGTTCGCCGGAATCGGTGGTTGACGAACTGGCTCAGATCAAATCTCGAATTGTTACCTTCTCTGACGACTTGTTCACCTACGATATGGATCGTGTGGAAAAGATCTGCGACCTGATATTAGCCCGCGGTATTCGAAAAAAGTATATTATTAACTCACGACTGGAACTGGCCGGTTACCCGGAGATCATGCGAAAGATGGAGCGAGCTGGTTTTGCCGTACTGATGCTGGGTATCGAATCGTCGCAGGACAAGACCCTGCGTTCCATGCGCAAGGGGTTCGATACCGCAAAGATTCGCGAACACTTTAAGGTACTGCGTCAAAGTTCCATGATCCTCCATGGCTACTTTATCCTGGGAAATATCGGTGAGACCGTGGAGGAAATGCTCCAAATCCCCTCTTTCGCACACGAGTTAGGCCTGGACACCATCGCCATTTCAATGCTGCGAAACCACCCCTATTCCGGCATGGACGACCTGGTCGCCAACAGCCCCGGTTACCACATTGCTCCCAACGGGAAGGTCTATTCTGACAACTGCTCCTTGAAGGAACTCAAACAACTGCGTCGCCGGATTAATAAAGAATTTCACAACACCGACCAGGTCCAGCTGCTCATACGCAAGGGAATCCAGCATGGCGTTATCGCCCTGCTCCCCGCGATCCTCTTACGTTTACCCGCCATCGCCTGGCGCCTGGTCGTTCATGCACAAAAAAAAGCCAAAAAACGCGCCCGGCGTAAAACAAATAAGGTCATTTAATTGTATAGGAATTTATAAGCGTTCACGGAAAAGTTGAGACACATTTATGTTGTCTGTTATTAACGGTTTCGCTGCGATTACGGTGGTTATTATTCTTTGACCCCTTCGTGGTCAGGCGATGGCCCTTCGAAGCGTTTAGGACACTGTCATCCAGAGACTGGCCAGTGACTTATACCGGCAATAAAACAATTTCGCGTGAACGTTTACGTTTTTTTTGAACGATTTACTTTTTCATTTTAACAGGTGGATGCTATGAATTTATCGCGATTTTTTGTTTTGAGTTTATTGAGTATTGGGTTTATGGGGAACGTCTCCGGGCAGGAATCCTGGTCGGGTTTTCGTGGCCCTGATAGCGGGGTGGTTGAGGGGGTTGTTTTGCCTGATGCCTGGAGTGTGACTGAGCATGTCAAATGGTGTGTGGCTGTTCCGGGGCGGGGGTGGTCTTCGCCGGTTGTTTGGGGGGATAAGATATTTGTCACAACGGTGGTGAATGAGGGAAAGGTTGAAGAGGCGAAGAAGGGGTTGTACTTTGGGGGGGACCGCAAGAAGGCTCCACTCAGTATTCACCGTTGGATGGTTTTGTGTATTGACGCCAGGACGGGTCATACGTTGTGGGAGAAAGTAGCGAAAAAGGGAGTGCCATCGCATCCGCTGCATATTAAGAATACGTATGCTTCTGAGACGCCGCTTGTCGATGGCAAGCGGGTTTATGCGTACTTTGGCAATGTGGGAGTCTTCTGTTATGATATGGCGGGTAAGGCATTGTGGGAGAAGCCATTTAAGGCCCATAAGACACGGTATGACTGGGGGACGGCCGCTTCACCTGTGATGGATGAGGATCGCATTTATATTGTCAATGATAATGAGCAGCGATCTTACCTGGTAGCGATGGATAAAAAGACGGGCGAGCAGGTGTGGCGTATCCGTCGCGATGAGAAGAGTAACTGGGTAACGCCTTTTATCTGGACCCATCCGCTTGGCAAAGAGATCGTCACCTCCGGGACGGGGAAGGTTCGATCGTATAGTATGGAGGGCAAGTTGCTGTGGGAGCTTAAGGGGATGAGCGTGATCGCGATTCCGACGCCGCATTCTGCCCAGGGGCTGCTTTACGTGAGTTCCGGTTATGTGATGGATAAGAATCGCCCGGTTTATGCGATCCGGCCCGGTGCCACCGGCGATATAACGCTAAAGAAGGGTGCGACCTCCAGTGAATATGTCGCCTGGTCTCTCGAGCAGGCGGGGCCTTATAACCCGAGCCCGATCGTTTACGGCGATTATTTTTATGTGCTGTATGACCGGGGCACTTTGAGTTGCTTTGATGCGCGGACGGGTAAGGAAATTTACAAAGGTAAGAAACTCGCCAAAGGAGCCAATGCCTTTACGGCCAGCCCGTGGGCGAATAATGGCAAGATTTTCTGCCTGAGCGAGGATGGGGACACCTTGGTTGTTAAGGCGGGCAGAGAATTTGAATTACTCGGAACCAATAAGCTCAACGAGATGTGCATGGCGACCCCCGCGGCGGTGGATGGGGATTTGCTCGTACGGACGCTGGGGAAATTGTACCGGATCGGCAAGTAGGAGCACAGAATGGATTTTACGCATATTGAGCCGTTTTGGGTAACTCGGCTTCCTGGGGGAGTAGTTCCAGCTCTTTGAGGGCGTAAAAAGCGGCGAGCTGTTCGGATTCTTTTTTACTGGGGCCCCAGGCACTGGCGAAGCGCCGGTCCTTTATGATGACGCTGACCTCGAAGCATTTGCTGTGATCGGGGCCCTTTTCGTCCAGGAGTTCATAGGATGGCGTGGCGTCCATGGCACGTTGGGCATGTTGCTGGAGCATACTTTTGAAATTTTCCTGATGGGCCGAGGCGTCCGCGTTTTTGATCAGGTCGCCGATGACATGAAGGACGAATGTGCGTGCCGGTTCATCGCCGCCGTCGACATAGATAGCGCCGATGATGGATTCAAGTGCCGCTGAGAGACAGGAATTTGGCAGCTTGTTCAGGAGCCCCATGCCCTTTCCGACTTTCAAAAAGCGGGCGAGGTTGAGCTTTTTAGCGATTCGCGTGCAGGTGCGTCTGGAAACGATCATGCTCTTGATCTTGGTCAGTTCTCCTTCGAGATAGTCGGGGAACCGCAGATAGAGCTCGTGGCAGACGACTTTCCCGAGAATGGCATCGCCGAGAAATTCCAGTCGTTCGTTACTTTCAAGCCGGTTATCGGCTGTTGATGCGTGGACAAGCGCATGTCGCAGGGTGTCAATATTCTTGAAATGGTAGCCAATGGTTTCCTGACACAGATCAAGAACCGGGTCTTGCTGATTCATAACAATCCTTATGGTTGGATTGACCGAGGACGGAAACGGCTATTTCCCCGCGGATTTGAGGAAAATAGCGAGCATACAGCTTATTGAAGCCGTTTGCGTCATAGGTCAATAAAAACAGGCCCCTATCGGGCGTTCTTAAACAAAATTCAGAGCGTCATTTTTTATCAGACGCCCCCCCACTTGTCAAGCAGGATATCTGTTGTGCCTATCGGTAGAAAAAAGAGTTGGCTTTCGCACTTTTTAATCTCCGCCTCCCTTGTACCGCATGACGTTGGCATGCGATTTGAAGGTTGAACACTTTCGAATAGCACCTCGAAAGTCAGTCCAATGCCCCAAATGGCATTCGAACCGCCTGCGACTGCTTCTCAATTAATCGATGCGAATAAAAAAGTATGTCAGAGCCGTTGGGGCTAGAAACTAGTCGAATCGCTCCGGCTATCCGTGCCGGGTCCGGCGGTCAGGCTGCTATCGAGTATTTCTCTGTTACTTGGAATTCGGATAATAAAGGTCGTCCCTTCGCCAAAAGTGCTTTCGACGGTAACTTTCCCGGCGTGCTCTTCGACGATTTTCTTCACAACCGCCAGGCCCAGTCCGGTGCCGCCGTGGCCTTTGCTGGAATGGAAGGCCTTGAATATTTTTGTGAGCTGGTCCGGCTTGATCCCGGGGCCATTATCCGTAACCGCCAGGAGCACTTCCTGTGCCTCACTGTCATAAGCCGTTTTAATGGTGATGACCCCCTCCTGGGCTTTGACGACTTCCATGGCGTTTAGTACAAGGTTTAGAATGACCTGCTGGATGCCGTTGGGGTCGATGGCGATGGCGGGCAGCTGGTCGTCCAGGTCACTGAAGAGCCCGATTTGTTTTTCGTCTGCCTGCCCGCCGAGCATATCGAAAATTTCAATGATCAGATGGTTCAGTTGGGTCATTTCACGATTCGGCCGACGGTTCTTACTGAAGGCCAGCATATTTAATACAAGATTTTGGACCTTGGTTAAATTCCGTTGCAGGATCGACCAGCCTTTTTTGGCGATTGGGAGCTTGGTGTTATCGTTGAGCCCCATTTCGACCATATCGGCGGCGCTTTGGAGGCTTTGAAGGATGTTTTTGATGCCGTGAGAGATATAGGCGATGGTTTCGCCCGCGGCGGCCAGTCGTTCGGCCTTGACACCCGCCTGGTACAAGCGTGCATTTTCCAGGGCCAGCCCTGTCTGGAAGCCAATTGCCGTTAAAAGGCGTAATTGTTCGCTGGCGTAGGTGTGGGTGGCGACGGTCGTATCGACGTAAATCACCCCGATGGTGTTATTTCGTGCCGTGATAGGCACACACAATGCCGAGCGAATGCCATAGTTTTGTACGCTCCCCCCTTTTGAAAATCGCGGGTCACGCATCGCGTTGGAGCAGATGACCCCTTCGTTATTTCGGATCGCGTGTTCGACGATGGTGTGACTGACGGTGAGTTCTTCGGAACTCTTCTCTTTGTTGCGATACCGAACGACCACCGGCTCCAGTTCTGCGGTTTCATTTTCCCGTATGAGTACAAAGCCGCGGTCTGAGGGCAGGTTGTCAAAGATGATGTCCATGACCTTCTCAAGCAGCTGGCGATGGTCGAATATCGAACTGATCGCAGTTGAGAGCTCGTAGAGGATCCTTAGATTGCCCACCGCGTTGGATGTTTCCGGCCCGGCGATAATAACCGAATCGTCCATCGTCGGAACGGTGGTCATGATCGAGGATTCAATAAGATTTCCTTCGCTGTCAATTCGCAAGCCGCCCAACTCGCCCGGAATGCCACTACTGCGTACCCCGCCAAAGACGATCAGGGAGCCGCCGCAGCGTATCTGGTCGCCCTGCTTAAGCTCCAGGAAGGAGGAAAGCTTCACGCCGTTGACGTAGGTGCCGTTAGCAGAATTGAGGTCGCGAATCATCCATATTTCATTATGTTTTTTGACCAGTTCCGAATGACGTCGGGAGACGGTATTGTCGGTAATTGGAATATCCAGGCTGTTACGGCCAATAATAGCGGGCGAATCGTGAAACTCAAAAGTTCGCCCTTTGTCAGATCCTTGTGAAACGTATAATGTCGGCACGGTTTTATTCCAATAAGTAAAATATAATAAAAGCTTTCCACGTTAAAAGTCAAATTTCGTATCTAAAATCAGCCTTTAAGACGCGGAAAACAGGGTCAACGCCCGGTGCGCCGGGAATGACGCTGTCGTCAATAAAAGAGAAACCCTGATAAGTGATCCTCCGGGTCGCAATATTGTAACAGTCTAACAATAAGATATGCAATTGAATTATTTTATCGAAAAGTTGACACCTTCTTTAAAAGTCCTTAAAACATCAATTCAGACCTTTAATCGATGTTTTGTCGCATTAGCACGACCTTTTGACGCAATATCGAAGTTTATATTCGAGCCATAAAAAACCTCTGCTATTTTGTCAGTCGTACCTCTGATGAACAATTATAGAATACTCCCCCCCATTTGTCAATGCGGTCACTTCAGCCGGCAGCGTCGAATCCCGGCCTATCGGGACAGGATGCCCATTTCCCGCCTCAGAAAGGGTGATTTTAGTTACGACTTTTGACGCGGAATTCATGCCTTGTGGGCGTTTCCCCCCTGGGAGGTCCCGGTCGCCCTCAAAATGATCATGTTAAAAAGGGATTGGTCCTTTTTTCATGGCCGATCGTTGTTTCGGGACCATGCCCGGAATAGACGATAGTTTCATCGGGAAGCGTGAATAACTGCTGGCGAATACTATCGAGAAGTTGCTGGGAATTCCCATTGGGAAAGTCGGTTCGACCGATGGAACCGGCAAAAAGAGCATCGCCGACGAAAACAACCCTGGCGTCCCGGCAATAGAAACTGACGCTCCCGGGGGTATGGCCTGGCGTGGCCAGGACCGCCAGATGGAGGGTCTCCCAATCGATAAGGTCCCCGGGGGCCAGTTGGACCTCTGCGGGGGCATATTGCAGGGGAAACCCCATCATGGAGGAAAGATTCGCATCGGCGTTGGTGAGCATTTCGGCGTCTTTATCACCAATATGGACCGGGAGGGAGGCGTATTGACGTTTTAACAATTCCAGGCCCGCGATATGGTCGCAATGGCCGTGGGTCAGTAATATTTTTTGAGGGACCAGGGCGTTTTCCTTGAGAAACCTCACAAGAGGTTCGGCGTCAAAGCCCGGGTCTATGACCAGGCACTCGGTCCGCTGTTCGTTCGGCCGTATCACAAAACAATTCGTTTGATAGACACCTAAAGCAAAACAATCCACTTTCATCTATGCCTCAATTCTGACGCCAGCGTCATAATCCTATTTTTTTGGGGAGCCTGTTTTCTACGTCGTTAAAGATGTACGTTCTCTTCGCTTTTCATTTTTTCGGGATTGGCATCCCCAGTTCTTTTAATACGTCTTGCATATCTTTCCATACGCTTAGCCGGGCGTCCGGTGTATAATTTCTCAGCAGGTACGAGGGGTGATAGGTCGCGACAAGTTTGATCGGGGCACTGTCGGGTGTCGGACGGTATTCGTGAAATTCCCCACGCAGCCGGCCAATGGGTGTCTTGCATTTCAGGAGTGTCTGGGCGGCGCAAGCGCCCAGGGCAACGACAACCTCTGGCTGGATGATCGCCAGTTGCTCATGGAGAAAGTGCGAGCAGGCGGCGACCTGCTCCGGTGTCGGATTCGCATTATTGGGCGGACGGCATTTAAGGATATTCCCGATAAAAACCGCCTGGCGACTCAGCCCCATCGCTCCGATGATATTGGTCAACAGGTCTCCGGAACGTCCGACAAAGGGGCGTCCCTGCTCATCCTCACTTTGGCCGGGTGCTTCCCCGACGAAGACAATGCGTGCGTTGGGGTCACCTTCCCCGGGGACACAATTCAATCGACTCTTGTGCAGCGGGCATTCACAGCAGGCGGCGACGACCCTGGCGAGCTGGTCGAGTTTTTCTTGTTTAGAGTCCATCGGCCGTTTATCCATTTCATTGACTTGCTTTTTCGCTCTTGCCGCCATGGTCATTTGTCCTGTGGGGTTGTCGTCAGGGTCGGTCCTGTTCGGGTTGTTGTTTATTCGCTCAAACGGCAGCCACGAGGCGCCCAGGAGCAACTCGCACTCGATCTGGTCTCGCACGGCGCGGATGAGTTTTTCTCGCGTTATTTCAGGGTCCATATGTTCATTCTCGCCCGCCAGGGGCCTTGATGTTTTTAAGCGGTCGGCAGGAAACCAAAGAGAGATGACACATCAACTGTCACGTGGATTTCCTTAGCCTGCAAATTGCATTTCATAGAGTTTTTTATACAGCCCGGAGGAGGCCAGAAGTTCTTTGTGTTTTCCCTGGGCCACTATTTTCCCTTCATCCATAACGATGATCCGATCGGAGTTAATGATGGTACTCAACCGATGGGCAATGATAAACGACGTTCGTCCCTGTGAAAATTCCTCCAGGGCCTTTTGTATTTTCGCTTCACTATCGGAGTCGATCTGGCTCATCGCTTCATCAAAGATCAAAATGGCCGGGTCCAGTAAGATGGCCCGGGCGATCGCTATTCGCTGTAACTGGCCACCGGAGAGGGTTGCCCCCTGTTCGCCGATAATGGTATTGTAGCCGTTGGTGGTGTTTTCGATAAAGTCATCGGCATAGGCTTTTTGTGCCGCTTTTCGTATTTCATCGTCGGTTGCATCGGGCTTGCCATAGGCGATATTGACTGCGATCGTATCGTTAAAGACCGTTGTCTGCTGGGTGACAATGCCAATCTGCCTTCGCAAGCTTTCGAGGGTCACTCCGGAAATGTCTTGCCCGTCAATAAGGACCTGCCCTTCGGAGGGGACAAAAAATTTCGGGATCATGCTCAGCAAGGTGGTCTTTCCCGAACCGTTTGGCCCGACAACCGCCACAACCTCCCCGGCCTGGACTTTCAAATCGATAGAATCCAGTGTTTTTTTCTCGCTGTTGGGATAGGTAAAACTGACATTTCGCATTTCCACCGATTGGGTGGTCCGGGCGAGCACTTTCCCGTTGAGTGGATCGTGTTCAATGACCCCGTCATAAAGCTTATAAACGCGTTCAGCCGAGGCGTTGGCCGTTTGCAGACGCGGATAGACATCCCCCAGTTTCCGCCCGGATTCCGCCATAACCGCCAGCATGCCGACCAGCGTAAAAAAGTCACTGGTCGCCATTCGCTCTTCGCCTCCGGTCATCCAATGGGCGGCGAAAATCATTCCGATACATGCCGCGGTGACCCCCAGTCCTTCCAGTATGGGACCGCTGCCGGCATTGATCTTTTCCATTCGTATCTGTTGTTCATACAATCGGTTATTGTGTCTCATGAATTCAGTCGACTCGCGTTCTTCCTGATGATACCCCTTTACAATGCGTATGCCCAATAGAGTACCATGAAGATGGCCCAGTACATCGGATCGACTTTCCAGGGCACGACGGGTGGCCTTTTTCATCTTTTTCCCCAGCTTGCTGATCAAAACACCAGCAACGGGTGCCCCTAAGAGTACGATCGTGGTCATCTGGGCGTCAATCACATAAGCGCCGATGGCAAAGCTGACCATCTTAAGGGGTTCACGTATCGCTTTACCAAATACCGTCGTGATCCCAGAACGTATCTGGTTCGTATCCTGAAGAATGCGACTCATGGAATCGCTGATGCCTTCCTGGCTGAAAAAGTTCAAAGGCATGCGAATGGCTTGTTTGTACGTATCATTTCTTAGCATCATCACACTTGAAACGGCAACACAGCGAACCAGGTATTCTTGTAAGAATCGTGCTAAGCAACGTAAAATTGTAGACACCAGCAGTATGCTAATGATCAGGATAAGGCAATTGCGTTTAAATACCGGCGATTGTTCCCGCGGGACAAAATCAAGCATCCACCAGGCCAATTCTGCATAAAAAGGAGAGGAGTCCAGGGGGACCGTGACCGTCTTGAACGTTCTATCGAGGTTCTCAATGCGTAATTTAATCTCTTTTTGACCCTTGGCTATTTTTTCCAATAACTTATCGTGTGAAAAGGCCGGGTTGTCCTTGAAATCCTCATTATCAACCGCGACAATAACGTCATCAACACCGATCTTTATTGCTCCTGCGGACTTGGCACGAGCGACCTGCTTAATTCGCAAGGGTATCGCTTTGCGGTCATCATCAAGGCCTGCGTTGATGAATTTGGGTGGCCCGACCATATAAAAGGTGATGCCGCTTCGGTCTTTGATAATGGCCCGATTGACCCAGCCGTGCAATCCTTCCTCTTCCATCATCACACGCATCATCGGCAGCATGGCGCCAATGCTTAATGTGAACAGTATGGCAACCAGTAGGGCGCATACGACCGAAAGGATAATCGCCTTGTATTGTGGGAAAATATATTGAAAAATACGTCGAAAATGAATCATATTCTGGTAGGTCCTGATTGCGATGCCCGTTGAGTGCATGCTTTATTTGTTATATAATATCATCGCCATGGGTGGCATATTGAGATCGAAACTTCGAATCAAAGGCCAAATCACCGTTTTTATAGATAAAATTCAGCTTTTGACATAAGAATCGTCACACATATCTCCATAATCTCTATCAAAATCCCCTCCGATAGTCAAGAAATGATTTTTCGCGGAAGTCCGTGCGTCGGTCATTTGACCCCGGCGCCAGTAAGTTCATCTGCCCCCCGTTTTCCACACCATAAAAACGCAGTGGTCTTTGACAGGTCAACTTTTAGCACGGCGCTCACTATTGATACGTAAAAACATCGATTCTAAGCCAGAATCATGGCACCATAAGGCTTTGGGCCCTGGCGTCAGAATGGGCTGTTTGTCAATATTTCTTCTGGCGCTTGCCTCATTGTAAGT
>JAIPFO010000049.1 GCA_021736565.1 Phycisphaerae bacterium
GCCGTCTCCATGCACTTTCGGACATACTGGCTCACGCGGCCACGCCGGTCAAAAACGGAAGCGTCGGTTTGCCTTCCTGCCCCCATAATGCAACCATGGCAGGCCAGGACTTCCAGGAGACGGGCATCGAGTGTTCCATTTTCAAACTCTGTTATGGCATTAGGGAAATGCGATTTACCATCGGTGGTCACAATGGTGGTGGTCAGAAGGTCTTCCTGGATACCGGCTGTCTGTAACATGCCGCCACTCAGGGCGAAAAGCCCCCCCAGGCTTGGATGGGGAGGGTCAAAATGGTCGTCGTGCGTATCTTGGACGGCCATATTTTTGTCGGCAAACATCTGTCGCAATTCAGAAAATGTCAATACAGCATCGACTTCGTTGGGGACATTAATCCCGTCGGCCTCACATTTTTTCGCGATACAAGGACCGATGAAGACGATTTTTAAGTCATCCCCATGTATTTTGTGTAGAACGCGAGCCATGGCGATCATCGGTGAGACAATTGGGGCCAGGGACGCGGTCAACTCCGGATGATATTTTTCGATATAACTTACAATTGCCGGACAGCTCGTCGCAATGTATCGCTTGTCAGGACTGGACTCGTCCAGCAGCTTTTTATATTGCCGGGCGACCAGGTCAGCGCCGTAGGCCACTTCCGTGACGTATTCGAATCCCAGGGCCCGCACCATGGCCACCAGGTTTGCCGTTTCCAATTCGGCAAATTCAGCCGGAAATGAGGGGGCGATACACGCCGCCACTTTTCCCTTTTCTTGCAGTAAGGCCTCGACCTGACTAATACTGCTGACGACCTGCTTGGCATTCTGGCTGCAAACCTGAACACAATTGCCACAACTGATACATCGTTCTGGAATAACGTCAGCCTGCCCGGAGACAATGCGGATCGCTTTGGCCGGACATTCCCGAACGCAGGTGTAACACACACGGCAACGATCACTGTTGGTTTTTATAAAAGATGTATTGTTATATCGAATCATAATATTTTCACTGGAATCATCATTGAGATATATAGGGCTCGTGTGAGGCGATTATATAATTGTGTCTCTCTTATGATAATGCGTATGCAAAAGATGATGGCTTTTTTCACTGAGCGGTTCTTTGAGATAATCGTCATACAGACTTTGAATATCTGAGTTTTTATGGGAGACACGAAGTGGGGCGTCCCTGTCAATATTATAGAGGGCCTGCATCCGTTCGCGGACCGCATCCATATCGGTATTGTAGGGTTGCCCGCCGCCGTTAATACATCCGCCCGGACAGGTCATCACTTCTATAAAGTGGAATTCTTTGCGGCCGGCTTTGATTTCTTCCAGAAGGTTTTTCGCATTTTCCAGGCCACTGACCACGGCTATTTTCACTTCCAGGTCGCCGATCTTTAATTGAGCTTCCTTGATGCCCTTCATGCCGCGAAGTGGTTTGATCTTCAGGTCTGCCAGCTCTTTGCCTGTTAAAAGGTAATGAGCGGTACGCGCCGCGGCCTCCATGACGCCACCGGTGGCGGCAAACAGTTTACCGGCTGAACTGCGTTTTCCAAAAGGGGTGTCGGCCGTTTCAGGCTCGAGTTTATTAATGTCGATTCCGTAAAGGCGAATAAGGCGAGCCAGCTCCCGGGTCGTCAGCACCGCATCAACGTCAGTAATGCCGTCATCCGACATCTCCGCCCGATCGGCCTCAAATTTCTTAGCGGTACAGGGCATGACCGAAACACTGAATATTTTACGGGGGTCAATGCCCTGTTTTTCAGCAAAATAGCTCTTGATCACTGCGCCCATCATCTGCTGGGGGCTTTTACAGGTCGACAGATTATCGATGAAGTCAGGATAATATTGTTCGACATATTTAATCCATCCGGGTGAACAACTGGTCATCATTGGAAGGACCCCGCCGGTCTTAATGCGATGGGCCAGCTCGGAGGCTTCTTCCATAATGGTCAGGTCGGCCGAAAAACCCGTATCAAAGACGCGGTCAAATCCAAGGTTTCGCAACGCCGCGGTCATAAGGCCGCAGATGTCGCTGCCGGCCTTCATGTTAAATTCTTCAGCAAGTGTAACCGATACCGCCGGAGCATGCTGAACAACAACGGTCATCTCCGGGTCATTCAACGCGTCGATCACTTCTTTGAGTGAACTGTTTTCTCGCAGCGCACCGGTTGGGCAGACCATAATGCATTGGCCGCAATTGACACAACTGGAGACATTGAGCCCCTCATTAAAGGCCGTGCCGACAACCGTGTCGCAACCCCGTCCGATAAAATCAAGGGCGGCGACTCCCTGGGTCTCTTCACAGACCCGTACACAACGACCACACAGAATACATTTATCCGGATCGCGGATGATCGACATACTGGAATTATCGACATTATACGCATGCTTTTTGCCGGAGAAACGTCGCTGACGCACGCCATATTCTTCCGAAAGAGTCTGCAATTCGCAATTACCATTACGCACGCAATACAGGCAATCATCGGGATGGTCGGCCAGCAGCAGTTCAATAATGGTCTTACGAGCACGGACGACTCTGGGAGAATGCGTTTTAAGCTTCATGCCCTCACGCACCGGAAAGGCGCAACTGGGAATCAATCCGTTGGCCCCATCCAGTTCAACCATACACATTCGGCAGGCACCGGAAGGGAATTTGTCTTTCATATGGCATAATGTGGGGACGGTGATGCCTGATCGCTCAAGTGCGTCCAAAATCATTTCGCCCTGATTGGCCTCTATTGTTTTATTATCTACTTCGATTTTTATCACGTTGAAATCCTTATTCTTATTTTAACATCTCAAAAGTCGCTATTCCAATTTGCATGGCGTTTGAGATACGGATATTGGGCTTTTCAATCCCGATACATCGGGACTTGACGTTTTTGGCTATTGGCGTTCAGGAGCAGTCTTAGCGGATTCCCACGTCAAAAGTCATTGTTCGATTTCACAACGCCCTTTAATGTTCGGGAAACGAGCTTCAATAATACTTATGACGCTGGCGTCTTAGCTGACCTGAACCGCGTCAAACTTACATACTTCAACACAAGTGCCGCAGCCAATACATTTATCGGGAATGATATAATGGGGAGCTTTGGGATTTCCCATTATAGCGTCCGTGGGGCACTTACGGCCACACAGGGTGCATCCCTTACATTTATCGGCATCAATCGTATAGTTCAATAGATCCTTACAGGCGCCCGCCGGACATCGACGCTCGTAAATATGCGCTTCATATTCATCGCGGAACCATCGCAGGGTGCTCAAAACAGGATTGGGAGCGGTTTGCCCCAGGCCGCACAAACTGGTATCTTTGATAACTTCCGCCAGGCGGTTCAGGTACATAATACCTTTAAATCGCTCAAGGGCATCGTTGTGCGTTTCTTTTTTACGCGATTGGGTAATGCGTTCCAGGATTTCCAGCATACGCCGGGTGCCTTCGCGGCAGGGAATACATTTTCCGCAGCTCTCACGCTGAATGAAATCCATAAAGAACTTGGCCACATCGACCATGCAGGTCTTATCGTCCATGACGACCAGACCGCCCGACCCCATCATCGCGCCCACTTCTTTAAGCGATTCATAATCGATTTCGATATCAAGATGCTCTTCGGGGATGCACCCGCCGGAGGGGCCACCGATCTGAACGGCTTTATATTTTCTGCCATCGGGTATGCCGCCACCAATGCTCATCACGATTTGACGGAGCGTGGTGCCCATGGCCACTTCGACCAATCCGGTGCGGGTGACTTTTCCCGATAGGGCAAATACTTTTGTCCCTTTGCTGTTGTCGGTCCCAATGGCACTAAACCACTCGGCACCATGGTCAATGATACCCGGCACGTTGGCGAGTGTTTCAACGTTATTGATAATGGTGGGATGCCCAAACAGTCCGGAGACCGCCGGGAACGGCGGACGGGGACGGGGCATGCCGCGTTTGCCTTCGATACTATTGATCAATGCGGTTTCTTCGCCGCAGACGAAAGCGCCGGCCCCTTTCTTAATAATAATTTCAAGGTTAAAACCGCTATCCAGGATGTTATAGCCCAACAGGCCGTATGCCTTGGCTTGCACAATGGCTTCCTTGAAACGTTTGATCGCCAGGGGATATTCAGCCCGCAGATAAACATAGGCCTTGCTGGCCCCGATCGCATAGGCGGCTATCGCCATGCCTTCCAGCAGGCGATGGGGGTCTCCTTCGATCACGGCCCGGTCCATAAAGGCCCCCGGGTCGCCCTCGTCAGCATTACAGATCAAATATTTCTGATCGCTATGAGTTCCCAGGGCAAATTTCCACTTTTTACCTGTCAGGAACCCGCCGCCGCCACGACCCCGTAGGCCACTGTCTTCAACGGTATTACAAACATCCGAAGAGGTCTGTTGAGAAATCGCTTTAGAGAACGCCGTGTAGCCTCCGCGTGCAATATATTCACTTATCTTTGTTGGGTCAACAATTCCGCAATTGGCCAGGACCAGGCGTTTCTGCAGCGCAAAAAAGGAATGCTCGTTCAGGGCGGGAACGTTATCCCACGCTTCGAGGCCCTTGTCCTGATGTTGGCCAAGAATGCCGTCGGCCGGTACCTTATTCGCCAGGATTGTTTCCAAAAGTGCGTCTGCTTTTTCCCAGGTCACATTCTCAAAAGAAAGCCTGGTTTTCCCGGGGAGCTGAATGTCCATAACCGGTTCAGCGGCACACAGGCCAATACAGCCCACTTCGATAATCTCAGCTTCTATGGCATGGGCTTCCAGGTACTTTTGGATGGTTGCCAGCGTTTTGTCAGCGCCCGCCGCCAATCCGCAGGTCCCCGTACCGATGAATATTACCGGCTTATCCATTTTTTCCCGTCGTAAGCAGGTCAGCCGGTCTTGTATCAGCGCTTTACAGGGGGCACCTTCGTGACAGATCGGACCATTCTGGATACATTGAATCAAATTCGGACAGGGCCGTTCATCACTATGCCAACATTTATCGCAACATTTTTTATTCATTGGTTATTTTAACTTCCTGGTGGTTTTTCCGATAGTTCTTTAGTATTTTTCTTACCTTGTCTCCGTTAACTCCGGCATGAAACTCACCGTTCACGCTGATCACCGGTGCTAAGCCACAGGCACCAATACAGGCGACCACTTCCAGACTGAATAGCTTGTCCTTGGTTGTCTGGCCTGCTTTAATATTCAATTCTCGTTCGATAGCGTCCAGGACCGCGGCCGAACCTTTGACGTGACAGGCGGTTCCTCTGCATACCTGGACATGATATTCACCTTGTGGTAAAAAGGTGAACTGGTTATAAAACGTTGCAACGCCATAAATCTTACTGGCGGGCAGTTTGAGATGTTTTCCCACTTCAATAACGTTTTCGCGTGATAAATACCCCTGCACTTCCTGGATGTCCTGAAGGATCGGTATCAGCGAGTCCCTTTGGGCGTCCGGGTATTTGTCTAAAATAACCTGGAGATCTGTGTTGTTCATTCGTATTCCTTTTTGATGGTTACGTCTAAATCAATCCGCCAGGGGTGTAAATCAACCTCCAGCTGGCGGATGAGTAAAAAAGCCTGTTAGAAGCCAGGGTCAACGCTTCAGAAAATTATGACGCGCGAAACTTACTTGTTCTTCTGACGGGCGAAATAAGCTACTTTTTCCAATGATAACGCTAAATCAATCCCTTCGACAAAAACGTCCGGTGGCACTTTCAGGTGGACCGGGGCAAAATTCATGATCCCTTTTATACCCAAAGCCACCAGTTCATCGGCAACTTTTTGTGCCGCGGCGGCCGGCACCGTGATGGCCCCAACCCTCACCTCGCCTTTGCTGACGATTTCGCCAATTTTATCGCTCGGATGACATCGGCAATTATGAATGACGCGATTGATTTTATGCGGGTCACTATCAAAACATGCTACAATATGTAACTTGGGGCGACGACCGTTGAAATAAGCCAATATGGCACGCCCAAGATTTCCCATGCCAACTAAGACCGCAGTTTCGCCCTCGGGGTCTTCAAAAAAATTGGCGATACTCAGGCTTAATTGTTTGACGTCATATCCTTTGCTGGGGCTACCGGTGTAGCCGACAACCATGACATCTCTACGGAGTTGAGCGGCGGTCACACCTGCTTTCGTGGCCAGTTGATGAGAATAGACGTGGGTCACGTCATCATCCTGCAAGTCTTTCAATAATCGGTGGAATAGACTCAGACGTTCAATTGTTTTTTCTGAAACCATCGAAGGCATGTCTGTTATTCTCCGTTATGCTCTGGAATGTTATTATATTAACAATGTTATTCTTTTCACAATAGATATGATACCGTGATAGGGCGGCTTTGTCAAATTTAATTAATAGTTTTTATGAAAAAACAATCAGTCCGTCATAAGTCTTTACTATATATACGTTTATGTGAAAACTAGCCGTTGTTCAAGGCGGGGGTTTCCATTCCTGTTCAACGACTTATCCCGCTGCAGAGGCAGGCGTTACCCGTTTTTTGGGTACCTGTTTCCGTATTTTAAAGGGATTCAAAATGGTGAGTGCGATGGGATTATAGTTATTCTGCTCCAATCGGTGATGATCGGATTTTGTGAAAAATTTCAATTATTGAAACATTTTTATGGCTTTGTCGTCGTTTATTGTGGATGATATATCCTGTTGAAGTGAATGTCCGATACAGAGTGTATTGAAAATGTGAATATTAATTTCGTTTTTGGAGATTTATTATGTTTTTCAAATTGATTCATTTGAGAGTGGTGTGTTTGGTTACAGTTTTTTTGGCTTCTTTGATGGTTGCTTTGCCAGGGTGCGGCCCAAAAGTGACTCGAGGTGGGGCCGGGACAGGAAATCTTAAGCTGGATGAGAAGGCGATGAGTATAAAGCTTGACCAGATGGATATTGATTTCATGGTAAAGGGTAATGTTGAGGCGATGAAGGGGTCGAAGTTGTGGAATCAGACGATTTTGAAGGCTCCCAGCCAGCCATTAGTGGCGATCTGGCCGATTGAGAATGCCTCGACGCAGCATATTGACGATCAAATGGACTCTCTGTTGTCCTCCATTGAGACCCATCTGGTGAATACCGGGGATGTTGGCGTTGTCAGCCAGGAACGGCAGCGGAAGTTGTATGATGAATTAAAGCTGCGGCAGAGCGATATTTATGACCCGGCTACCGCGGGCAAAGTCGGCCGTCAATTGGGCGCGCAATATTTTGTGACGGGTAAGATTTCATCGGTCGAAGAACGCCTTAAAAGCCTCCGACGTGTTCAATATCGCCTGTTTCTTCAGGTAATTGAGGTCGAAACCGGGATGGTGAAGTATCAGAATGAGACCAGTCGGACCAAAGCGATTAAAAATTAAGGATTGTGTTAAGTGGTAAAATGATGGGCACGGCTTGCCGTGCCCATACTTTTTGCAAGTGGGAATTGTCTATGAAGAATTTGTCGTGTACGCTTGTTTTTTTGATCTTGTTTTTTACGGTGGGGGGATGTGCTACTTACACTGATCAGATCAGTGAGGCCCATCGGGCGGTTGATCGTGGTGATTATGCTTTGGGGATTGGTAAGCTGAATGCCGTATTAGGGGTTAAGCGGAGTGAGGATGTTCCTGATAAGTGGAAGGGCCAGCGGCCTTTGGCGGTGCTTGAGCGGGGAATGTTGCATCAGGCGACGGGGAATTTCAAGCTGAGCAAGCAGGATTTGAGTGCCGGTGAAGCGGAATTGGAATGGTTGGATCTCAAGGGAGACAGCATTGGCAAGATCGGAAAGTATATTTATAGTGACAGTGCGACGGTGTACAAGGCCTCACCGACTGAACGGCTGGCGTTGAATGCGTTTAACTTGTTGAATTATCTATCGTTGGAGGATTTGGGCGGGGCAACGGTGGAGGCCAGACGGTTTACGGTGGGCCGTGAGTACCTGGATTCGCTGGAATCCCAGAAGGGCAAGACCCATGGTGCTTTTGGTTCTTATATGGCGGGTTTTGTCTTTGAGCAGCAGGGTGAGGCTGATCGGGCGCTGCGTTATTATGAAGAGGCGTTGGATGATCGGGATCTGGCGATATTTCGCGAGCCTCTCGTTCGGCTCAGCCGACGTGGAAATTATCAAGGTGCAAAGCTGAAGGGGTATTTGGAAAAGGTTGAAGTGGGGCCGAAATCTCAGGGTGAAAATGATGGATTGTGTGAGGTTTTGGTGGTTGTGGGGGTGGGGCGTGTGCCGTATAAAGAACCCCGGCGGATACCGATCGGGGCGGCTATTGGCCTTGCGGGCGCTTATCTGACTGGGGATGCCGAGATTTTGAAGTATTCCGTTTTTAAGGTGCTCACCTATCCGGAGCTGGTTGAAAGGCGTAATGCTAAGAAATTGCCGGGATTGACATTCGATGGAAAAGCCGTTTCCACCGAGCTGTTGACGGATCTGGGGGATGAGATACGTCGTGAATACAAGGAGATAAGGGCTCAGATCATCGCGTCGGCTTTGACACGGATGATCGCCCGGGCGGCGGTGACCGAAGGTGTGCGGGCGGCCGCAAAGGAGAAGGGCGATACCACGGCCTTGTTAGCGGCGTTGGGGACCGAATTGCTGTTGGTGACAATGGATAAGCCCGATACGCGGTCATGGACGATGCTGCCGGACCGGATCTATATGAGCCGGTTGAGGGTGACCCCGGGCAAGCATGAATTGCAGGTGGATTTGCCGGGCAGTGGGGCGCCGGTGTATGCGGTGAAGATTGATGTTGCGGCCGATGAGTTTAGTGTCATCGGGGTTATGGATCCGCGGTGAGAAGGTGATTTGACGCCGGCGTCATGAAAATTTTTGAAACCCGCTTTCCGCATCTTAAAGGGTGATTTTTAAGACGGGAAATTATTTTTGACAGGGAAGTCTCAATGTCTCAACATATTCTAAAGTCTGTTTTAATTGCATTATCCGTCTTTTTCCTGGGGGCCGGGGTGGGGGTTTGTAATGTTTCGGCGTCTGAGGGTGTTCTCATTCCTTTTGATACTGACCGCTATATTGATACTGACCAGCTTCAACGTGGTATGACCGGTTATGGAATGACGGTTTTTAAGGGGACGGATATTGAGAAATTTGATGTGGTACTCGTATCAGTTATTCGCAATCACCGGCCGGGTCAGGATGCGTTCTTGATTCGCTGCAAAGATCCCCGGTTCGATTTGGCCAAGGGCGTACAGGGTGTTAGCGGGTCGCCTGTTTTTTTTAATGGTAAACTCGCCGGGGCGATGTCCTTTGGCTGGGCCTTTGGTGAAGAACCGCTCTATGGATGTACCTCCATACGGTCCATGTTGCAAATTCAACAGATCGAAAGGCCCGACACGGTCGATTCGAGTCTTGCCAGCCGTGGCCGATTTCATTTTCCCGCTGAGATATACACCCGTCTCATGCGAGATAACTTACTTGACAGTAAACAATTGTCTCAATTGGCAACGTCCTCTCACATGGCGACGGACAAATCAGGTGACTCTGGCAGTGTTATTCCATTACCTATGGCCCTGACGTTAAATGGCGTTAACCGCTCGACGGTCAGGCATCTTCATCAGATGATCCCGGATTTTAATTTCCAGGCAGGGTTGCCCGGGGGGCGGGCCGATGAGCAGGTCAGCCCGGCGATAAAACTTCAACGCGGGTCGGCCATTGTCGTCCCCTTGATCACCGGCGACATGGATGGGGCGGTTATGGGCACGGTGACCGAAGTGATCGGTGACCAGGTTTATGCATTTGGGCATCCGTGGAATTCTAATGGCCGTGTTAACTGGCCGATGGGAACCGGGTATATCCACACGATCGTCAGCAGTAAGAATATGTCTTTTAAGCTGGGGACGCTCATCGATATTGTCGGCACGCTCAAGGCGGATGAGGGCACGGCTGTTTTTGGCAGGGTCGGGAAGGTCCCGACCATGAGTGATATAACGGTCCATGTTAATCGCCCACTGATATCCCAACGGCGGCAGTTTAAAGTGCAGATCGCCCGAAACGAACGATTGACCCCGAATCTGATCGCGATGGCGCTTTCCGGGACCGTTCTCTACCGGGGTGATATGCCGGATGAATCCCATCTTGATTATGAAGTGGCCATGCGGTTTACCGATGATTCGACATTGCGATTTAAAAATGCAAGTACCAATAGTCCACTAACAGAAATGATCATGGACATTATGCCTGCTGTTGGGTTAGTGCTTAATAATCCCTGGCACGAAATACAACTTGCGGAGATGGACGTAAATGTCACCATCCATGACAAGGACATAACCGCCCAGATCTTATCCACACGTCTGAACCAGCGTATATTCAAACCGGGCGAAATGCTCGAGGGGAAAGTGACGTTAATGACTTATCGGGACCCGAAGGTGGATGTCGATTTTTCATTACCCATTCCCGGGGACATGCCCGAGGGTGTGTATGCGGTCCATGTCGGTTCGTATGATGATTATCGTAGCCAACTGGCCCGCTTACAACCGCATCGTTTTTCGGCTTATAAGTATGAGCAACTCATCAATATTCTTCAGGAACGATTGCGTATCCATCGAAAGAAGCTTTATGTTACGATGGCGATCCCTCGGGTGAGTCTGGCCATTGAGGGTGAACCGTTGGAGGCTCTGCCCGCCAGTAAGGCGATGATGCTGACCGATAAATCACGAAAAATCGTAACGACGAAATACCAGGAACTGAATACGAGAATGGTTCCGATGGATTATATTACCACATCGAATGCTACGTTTAATATAGAAGTTCGCCGCTGAGAGAAGGGCGATTTTGAAATAGGTAAAAGTACGTTTAATGTGGGAAGCAATATTAACTTTTAACACAATTATCAAAATAGGAGTTTAGTGAATGTCAGAGAAAAAATTTAAAATTGGTTTTATGGGGGCTGGAAAAATGGCCCGGGCTCTGATAGGGGCTATTCTGCGTGGCCAGGTGTCTAAGGGCAGTGAAATTATTTGCAGTGATTACCAGGATAGTCAGCTTCAGGCGATTAAAAAGGAGTTTGGCGTTCAGGTGACTTTAAGCAATAAAGAGGTTATCGAACAATCTGAGATCGTCGTTCTGGCGTTCAAGCCTCAGAATTTCCCCGAAGCGGTTTTGGGACTGGGCGAAGTGGTTACCGCCGATACGATTATACTTTCCATTATGGCCGGTGTGCAGATCAAGGATATTGCCGAGACGCTTCCCGGTAAGGTTGTTCGTGTGATGCCCAATACCGCCTGCCTGGTGGGGCAGATGGCGGGGGGGTTTGCCGTTGGGGACCATGTGACCGAAAGTGATATTGCCCGCGTTCGACCATTTCTCGATTGTGCGGGACTGGCACTGCCGGTTACCGAGAAACAGCTTGATGCGGTTACCGGCGTGAGTGGCTCGGGAATTGCTTTTGTTGCCCGGCTGATCGAGACGTTTGTTAACGCCGGGGTGAAGGAAGGGCTTGATCAAGAGACGGCCCGGAAGTTGGTCCTGAAAACCTTCAGTGGTACCGCCAACTTGCTGGATGAATGGAATATGTCGCCAGAAGAACTGATCGCCATGGTCTCATCGCCCAACGGCACGACGATCGCGGGTCGGGAAATTCTGGAATCGTCCGATCTTGGCGAGGTGATCGCTCAAACCGTTGCCCGTGTGATCCAACGCAGTGAGGAACTGGCTGTGGGGAAGTAGGCTCCCAATTCTGATAAAAGAGAAAAACATAATTTGACGCCAGTCCGCCTTTGGCGGATTGATCCTGATGTCACCCCGACATGTTTACGCGTCATAATCGACTTTTGATGCAACCATCCTATTGAAGGGTCTCACCATTTTGCCTCCACAACCCACATTTATCGAATACGCCTGGTATGCGCTTAGCAGCGTTGTGCTTATTGTCTGGCTTAGGCGGTATGATGGCGGCCGGACGGCATTTATTTCAGCGCCGTCTCGAAAAAATTCACTGACCGGGATGGATATGATGGCGGTTATTTTTGCGTATTTTTTCTTTCAGCTGATCACGGCCCTGTTTGCTCAGCGCCATACGGACAAAAGCTGGACGCCTCAGAATATCACTTACCTGGTCAATATTGTTGGTATGCTGATTACTGTCGGAGGGGTTATTTTTCTTGGTGCGGCTCGATTTGAGGGGGGGGCGTCGGGATTTGGCCTGGCGATTAAAAAACCGGCAGGGCTTTTCACGCGGACGTTGGCGTACTCCGTCGTTATTTTCGGCCTGGTCTTTATGGTCTTAATGGTCACGCTGGCCGTTTGTAAGTTGTTTGGCTATGGGGTTGTTCAAAAACACGGCATTCTTGAAATGCTCGCGAAGAATCCGCCCAAATCAACGATAGCCATTTTAGTGGTTTTGACGGTAGTGGTTGCTCCCCTGGTGGAAGAACTGATCTTTCGCGGTCTGCTGCAAAGCTATTTTATTGGCTTGTTCGCTCGCCTGTTTCCCGAAAAGGATTTATCCGATCTCACTCAAGCCGACATTCACGCCCAATTATCATACGCTGCCCGTTGGCTTGGGATCGCGGTAGCGTCTGCCTTTTTTGCCCTGGTCCATGCCGACTGGCAGCATATGCCGGCTTTATTTGTCCTGGGGGTGGCCCTGGGGTATGTTCGTGAGAAGCATGGCAGCCTGGTTATTCCGATTGCCATTCACAGCTTGTTTAATTTGTTGCCTATGACATTGACTATTATTAATTATGTGAAATAACCCGGGGGCGTGGATTCGGGTTGCCAGAGGGAACGGTTGGGTTTAGATCAGTCCTGGCCATATTCCGAAGTAAACTCTAACTCGACTGTGACATCCCACAGGTCCTTTGTTTTGGTGTTCTCGACGGGCCGGACGCTGATCTGTTTACAGATTAATGCCGTGTAGTTCAACTCGGCATGTTCGACGAATTTTGCTACTTGCAGCATATGTACCGATTTCAGTTTAAATATTTCTTTGTACTTAAATCGTCCGTCTTTTAATTTTTTGGGGGCATAGCTGGTCTCCTGGGACATTCGGGATTCGTGAATATTGGCCGCTTTGGCGCATGCCCGGCCGGAATTGACCTGCATGAAATCTTCCAGTTGTGTATCGACCGCCCCTTCGATACCGGCATCCTTTTTGATCGCGTCGATCCGGTCGGCCATGCCGGCCACTTTGAGATAAATTCCTTCGTACTTTACCGCTTTACTTTTAGCGGTATACATTTTTGCGGTGGCCAGGGATGCGCCCAATAGAAGCACCAGGGGGATAATGATCGCCCAGGTAAAAGGTTTTTTAAATGTCTCTTTATTGATCTCAGTATCTATGTTCATGTTATGACTTCTTTGTAGAAAGAGGATTTTCGTACTTTTTTATTGTGTCAGGTTCGGTCAAAAGGCCCTGCGCGATTTTTTAATGCCATACGCTGTTGTGATGATTGCGTCAAAAAAACAATATTGACAAGTGAAAACTTCGATTAAAAGCCAGAATTAACGCGTCACAATACTTATGACGCTGGCGTCTATTTTATCACCTTTAATGGAAACGTAAATGTGCGTCGCGTCTGTTCAGTCTCACCGGTGGTGTCATCCGACTTGTCGATGATCACTCGTTCAATGGTCAGGTTTGAGCCCGGACGTTTGATGGTGTCTCGCAATACTTGTAAATGCTCCATATCCGGGACCGAACCGGTGAACGGATGAATTTCGTCTGGCTTAATTGACAGGGATCCGATCTTAATGTCAAAGTCAAGCGGCAGGGCGTTAAACATGTCCATCATCAGGATAAAGGCGTAACTGGCCGATTCGTCGGTGGTGTTCACCTGGCGTGTTCCAAATCGTTTTATTACACTGTCAAGCTGACCCTTAACTTCTTTTGAAATCTTTGCAACGTTCGGACGTTTTTTCCCATCTGGACAGATCCGAGCATAGGTGGCCTGCAACTCTTTTGTAGCCGCCGTGGTGTTACGGGTGTACTGATGCGTATGGCTATACATGACATAAATCCATCCCAGGAGAATCAGGCACGTCAGGACTGAGAGCGTATAGAGCGATCGGTTGATCGATTGGAGAAGTGTTCGGGGCATAAGATTATCGGAGCGAAAATTTGTTTCGCACTGATGATTCAAATACCCGATCGCCACACCGGCGGCGAAGGCTTCGGTGACATCGTCCAGGTCTGTCGTTTTACAGGATAATGCGTTTTTGGCGGCCAGTTCTACGATTTTTACATCATCCAGTCCGCCCTGATGATAGATCAGATGGCTGGGCTTATCTGAATCCGCCAGGGATATCGCACTTCGCCGAAGCTCGCCATGGATCTGGGCGTATTTGGAGTCATCATCCGGACAGGGGAAACTTCGGGCCAGGAGCAGTTGATGTGATTTATCCAGAAAGAGCATCTGGGCGGAGTCGTGTCCCACGCCCAAAACAGCACACGCCTTACCGGCAGGCAGCTGTCCCTGGTGATTGAGGTAATGTTGCCAGGAGACTACATCCGGCTCGGCGATAAGGGCGTCAAGTTCGGCACCTTCGAACTGGCCAAACAGGGTATCAAGCTGATCGCGATCGGCGGTATGAACCATCAGGTCAATGCCGTTACCCGTTCCGGGTGTCTGCTGGTAGCACAAGGCAACCGCTTCAGCGTCGATAGCGAACTCTTCTTCGATATCATAGCGTAACGTCTGCTTGAGCTGCTTGAGGTCACTGAAGTGACTGTGATGGATCTGGCTCTGATAATATCGTCCGCTCAGCGACAGGGCCACTGGCGGAACCGAATGGATCTTCGCTGAAACCGTCTCGGCGGCCTGTTGGATCAATGATTGATGTTCTGGTCCGCCGGCGTCGGGGGAGATTCGAATTACCTCATCCAG
>JAIPFO010000050.1 GCA_021736565.1 Phycisphaerae bacterium
TGGAATGCTCTGTAGAGATTGCGAAGGTCAGCACATCGAAAAACGCCGGGTGACCCCGGAGGTGCTGGCTATTTTGAGAGGGCCCAAACGGATCAAAGAAGCCAAGCCTGCCGCGGTGGTTGCCACATACGAATTATTATGTTATTATCAGCGGGAGATCACCCACAGAGAAACCGCGATCATGCGGTTGGTGGGCGGACTGTTCCGCAAGAGCATTGACAGGTGATAGATATGATAAATGATGATAGTGGGATAATTGAACCGGATGAAGAGGATATGGACGATTTTTCCGGATTGCTCCAGTTACGGGATTTCGTGGAAGTCTGCCCCGCCTGCAAAGAGCAGATCACCCGGGATATGGACAGCTGCCCCTTCTGCGGGGATATCCTTTTCCGCCATCTGGACCATGGCACCTTTGCGCCGCGCAAAGGGCCCATCGTGAAGATCGTCATGATGACCATTATTGTTTTACTGGTGTTGATGGCGGTTGTCGGGTTGCTGGCCCCCTGGCTTTTTGGTTGAACAGGACCTGCGCGTAAAAAAAGTCATTTTTCGTCGCGATATCCCCCCGTCGAAATTGCCCGTTCCGACCGCATCGACCAGGATTCCCATGGCCAAAAGTGGTTTCACAGAGTTGAAATCTCACTTGACCATACGAAAAAACAGGTTTCAAAACACCTATGACGCCGGTATCAATCAGGACATCATCGACAGGCGGTCATAGGCAACGGCCCGTATTTTTTCCAGGGCTTTATTCTGGATCTGCCGGATCCTTTCTTTGGAGAGGCTCAGTTGCTGGCCAACCTGCTTTAAGGTCATGCGATTGGCGGTATCATCTTCCAGTGAAAATCGTAACATGACCACCTTGCGTTCGGTTCGCGTTAATTCGGCGATGTTTTCCAAAAAGATACTCTTGACATCATCCACATGGTCATGATGCACGCACTCTCGCAAATGCTCCTGGTAATGGTCCGGCTCCATATTATTTTCGAGTTGAACGGAAAAGAGGTTGCGATAGCGATAATACTGACGGGCGATCCGCGAGAAACTCTTCTTGATCGCCCGGCAGGAGTAGGTGCTGAATTTAAACCCGCGATTGTAATCGAATTTGTCAATGGATCGCAGAAGGGCCATGCTGCCTTCGCTGATCATATCGGTGAACTCAATGCCGGGGTAAGAGGACTGTTTGGCCATGGCCAGAACCAGTCCCATATTGCCAGTGGCGATCTGGCTGCGGGCATCCAACTGCCTGTCGTACAGCAACAGCATCTGTTCCAGGGCCTTGGGCCCGATTTTCCCCGCTTGCAGCAACAAGTCGCGAAGCTGATTGATCTTGAATCGTGAATAATTCAACTGTAAAAACAGCGTCATGGTGTCCTCCGAGGATAACGTCACGGGGGGGAGCACATTAAACTTCTGTTCCAGGCACCGGTCCATTTTTTTCCGATCATTAAACTGCGCGTCTTCAATGTGGTACATCGGCCGTTCAATAACGTTCAATATTTTCTTTTTTTGAACGGTCGAAAGGTTGAAATGTTCCACATCGGCTACCAATTTTGAAATCTTCTGCTCTGTATTTTCCCTGGTCATCATCATCATACTCCAGTGTAGGAAGGATAAAATGAAAAACGGATAGGAATTTGTTATCCAATAACGCCTCAAGGTACAAATTCCCGCGTCAGAAGTTGTTTTTCGTATTCAAATAATCCTTTAAGATGCGAAGAACAGGCTCCAGAATATTTATGACGCTGGCGTAAAATACAGATCCTTATCATCCTTTATAATCTCACTGCACCCGCGAAGTATGCCTTTTAGAAGGACATACGATATCCAGGATGAAGGATACTACAGGCCAGGGACTGATGCAATCACGAAATTCATGACTTTTTACTGCGAAATCCATTAGGACGCAAGTGAATGGCTATCAATAATGTTTTAGTGAGTTTTAAGACGCCGGGACAACTTATTGACGTTGAGGGGGGGATGTACTATAATTCAGCCTGAACCTGGACGCCAGTGTCCTCCCTATTTTGATGCGTTGCTTCTGGCGTCTAACAGGCACTTTTACAATTCAATATGGACTGTTGACGCGACCCTGAACCTGTCCTGCCATTGGCGGGGGAGGGGGAAGAAATTTCATCACGCGATTATAAATAAGGATACGACCATGACGACTTCTGATAGTAAACCGGAGAATGATAAAACAGATACATCGAATCCTGAAGCGGGTGAATCGCTGGATTTTGTCCGGGCGATCATCATCGAGGATAATAAAACCGGAAAATTTGACCAGCGGGTCCATACCCGGTTCCCGCCGGAGCCGAACGGCTACCTCCATATCGGCCATGCCAAGAGCATCTGCCTCAATTTCGGGATTGGCCAGGAATTCCCCGGCGGTCAGTGTAACCTGCGATTCGACGATACCAACCCGACCAAGGAAGAGCAGGAATATGTCGAATCGATCCAGGCGGATGTGAAATGGCTGGGATTCGATTGGGAAGACCGGCTTTATTTCGCTTCCGATTATTTTGACCAGATGTACGATTATGCCGAGCAGTTGATCATGGCCGGTAAGGCGTATGTCTGCGAACTCAACGCCGAAGAGACACGCCAGTTGCGGGGGAGTTTGTTTGCCGAGGGGCAGGATAGCCCGCATCGCAATCGCAGCGTTGAAGAAAACCTCGACTTGTTCCGCCGGATGCGGGCGGGTGAATTCGAGGATGGTTCGCGGGTTTTACGGGCGAAGATCGACATGAAATCGCCCAATTTGAACATGCGAGATCCCATCATGTACCGGATACTCACCGCCAGGCACCATCGTACGGGCGATAAATGGTGCATCTATCCCATGTATGACTGGGCGCACGGCCTGGAAGATTCGATGGAAGGGATTACCCATTCGATCTGTACGCTGGAATTTGAGAATCACCGGCCGTTGTACGACTGGTTTCTGGATGCGCTGGGGATCTATCATCCCCAGCAGATCGAGTTTGCCCGTTTGAACCTGACCTATACCGTGATGAGTAAGCGAAAGTTGCTGCAGCTGGTCACCGAAAAACGGGTCAACGGCTGGGACGACCCGCGAATGCCCACCATTTCAGGGATGCGACGGCGCGGTTATTCCCCCCAGGCCATCCGCAATTTCTGCAAGACGATCAGTGTTAATAAGTTTAACAGTACCATCGATATCGCCCTGTTGGACCATTGCCTTCGTGACGATCTGAATAAAACCTCCCCGCGGGTCATGGCGGTCTTAAAGCCGCTGAAGGTCATTATCGATAATTATCCCGACGATAAGATCGATATGCTTGAGGCGATTAATAACCCGGAAGATGAATCGGCCGGGACCCGCCTGGTGCCGTTTACCAAAGAGATGTATATCGAGCAGGATGACTTTATGGAAGATCCGCCCAAGAAATTCTTCCGCCTGGCCCCGGGGCGTGAAGTCCGGTTGCGGTATGCCTATTTTGTGACCTGTACCGATGTGGTTAAAGATGAAAATGGCCAGGTCGTTGAGTTGCATTGCACCTACGATCCGGAAACCCGCGGTGGCAACGCGCCGGATGGCCGAAAGGTCAAGGCAACCCTTCATTGGGTTTCAGCCACCGAATCGGTTCCCGCCGAGGTGCGATTGTATGACCACCTGTTCACCAAAGAAAATCCAGACGATGTGGGGGAAGATGAAGATTTTAAGGATTCCCTCAATCCTGATTCACTGGAGGTTTTAACCGGTTGTCGGGTAGAGCCCATCTTAAAAGATGCCAGGGTTGAGGACCGGGTCCAGTTCGAGCGGCTCGGTTATTTCTGCGTTGATAAAGACTCCACCCCGGAACACCTGGTCTTCAACCGAACAGTCGGCCTGCGGGATATGTGGGCAAAGATCAAAAAAGCGGCGAATCCAAACCCAAACCCAAACCCAAATCCAAACCAGAAAAAGAACAAGAAAAAGTGACCATATCGTTCTGTGTTTTATGAGTCCATTTTCTGCGATAAAAAAAAGTGCGGCAGGAAGCCTTCAGAAAGGTTCCTGCCGCACTTTTTTATTGGATAGAAATTTGTATATGGATTCCCACGGCTTAAAAGCTGTTTTTTTAGATGAAAATTTACTTTCGAGCCGGGCGGGGCAAATAGGCCTTGACTTTTATCTTTTTTCGGCTTATCTTGGGTACAGGAATTCCTATAACAGTCCCCAATGCACCTGGCTCTCTTCATTCAGCACAAAAACGGACTCTGTCATTTGTATCTTGTCAGGATGAGTCCGGTCACCAGTCGATAACTTATATCGACAACATCTACCGAACGGGGCCAACGATCATCTGGTAAGACCGGTAAACGATCCCTTAAGGAAAAAATAAAAATATGCAGAAATCATCCGATATTCGTAAAATCGCGTTTCTGGGAGATTATCTTCCAAGAAAATGCGGTATCGCAACTTTTACAACAGATTTACGGACTGCCGTGGCATCTGAATATCCCACCATACCCTGTCAGGTCATTCCGGTTAATGACATAGCAGAAGGCTATGATTATCCGCCTGAAGTGCGTTTTGAAATAGCAGAACAGGGCTTATCCTCCTACCTGCGGGCCGCCGATTTTCTGAACATTACCAATGTGGACATTCTCTGTGTTCAGCATGAATTCGGTATCTACGGCGGGGTGGCCGGCAGTCATGTCCTGGCCTTACTGCATGAGCTGAACATGCCGATCGTAACCACATTTCATACCATTTTACGGGATCCGAATTCTGACCAGTTACGGGTCATGGGCGAACTGATAAAACTTTCAACACGCCTGGTCGTCATGGCCAAGAAGGGAAAACAATTCCTGATTGATATTTATGGGGCACCCGCTGAAAAAATAGATATTATCGCACATGGTATTCCTGAGATGCCGTTTACGGAGCCTGAATCGTATAAAGAAGAATTCGGGGTTTCCGGCAGACCGGTCCTGCTGACATTCGGACTCCTCTCACCCAACAAGGGGATTGAATATGCACTTGGGGCCTTGCCCGAAATGATCAAAAAATTTCCTGATATGGTATTCATTGTCGTCGGCCAAACCCACCCGAATCTGTTACGGGAAGAAGGTGAACTGTACCGGTTGAGCCTGGAACGAATGGCAAAAGATCTTGGCGTTCAGAAAAATGTGGTTTTCATTAATAGGTTTGTCGGAATTGATGAACTGATGCGGTTTATCGGGGCGACCGATATTTATATCACACCCTATCTTACAGAAACACAAATAACCTCCGGGACGCTGGCGTATGCGTTCGGTTCAGGAAATGCCGTTATTTCAACGCCATACTGGCATGCAGAAGAACTGCTTTCGGAGGACAGGGGAATGCTGGTACCTTTTCGAAATTCAGAGGCGATCGCTGAAGCGGTCATAACGCTTCTTGAAAATAAACCACTCCGAAATTCCATGCGTGAAAAATCCTATGAGATCGGACGTGATATGATCTGGAGCCGTTCGGCTCAGTTATACATGAAATCATTTCAACAGGCCGGTCAGGATCACAGTTTTATTACCAGGAAACCCTCACTGATCAAAACACTTGATGAACAGCCCGGGCAACTGCCTCTGTTAAAACTCGATCATTTGTTCCGCATGAGCGATTCCACCGGTATTTTACAGCATGCCAGATTCACGGTGCCGAACTATGCCGAAGGGTACTGTACGGACGATAATGCGCGCGCCCTGCTTCTGACCTTAATGCTGAAACAATCAATACATCATATCCCGCGGATAAACGAACTGGCCACAACCTATGTCGCATTTATAAATTATGCATTTGACCGGGAAACCCGACGCTTCCGTAATTTTATGAGTTTCGACCGTAAATGGCTTGAAAAAACCGGTTCAGAGGACTGTCATGGTCAGTCCCTGTGGGCCCTGGGTTTCTGTATGAGACATGAAGGGCCTGAAAAATTCTATAAACTTGCAGCAGAACTGTTTGAACAGGCGTTATCCGTATCGGCAGAATTTACGTCACCACGGGCATGGGCGTTTACACTCATCGGTATTGATGAATACCTCAAAAGACTTAGCGGTGACAGACGCGCATTTCAGATCCGTGAAATCCTTACCTCTAAACTCATGCAGCGCTATGCGGATGCCGCCGAGGAAGAATGGGACTGGTTCGAAGATGTGGTAACCTATGCGAATGCAAAATTGTCCCATGCATTGATCGTCAGCGGGCGTTCGATGAATGATTTACTTATCCTTGAAACCGGCCTGAAAACACTTCGATGGCTCATGAAAATCCAGACCTCTGAACACGGGACTTTCCGGCCGATAGGATCTAACGGATTTTACAAAAAAGGCCAGGTGCGGCAGAAATTCGACCAGCAGCCTATCGAGGCACAAGCGACGGTGTCGGCCTGTATCGAAGCCTATAACGCCACAGGGGATAAGGGGTGGACGGCCGAGGCCTTACGGGCTTTTGAATGGTTTCTCGGACGAAATGACCTTGGCATCGCACTGTATGATTCTACGACCGGCGGATGCTACGACGGACTTCATGTGGATCGCGTTAGCCAGAACCAGGGATGTGAATCAACCCTGGCCTTTCTACTGGCATTGGCAGAGATGCAGACCCTTCAAAGTACACTGGTCAGTTTTAAAGAATCGGTGAAAATAAAATAATGAAAAAACAAAATATGAACCGCCCCGAAGAAAAAAATAAAAAAAAATCTGCCTCTAAAAAAACGTTTCACATAAACAGGATAGGGCCGACAATTATACCGGACCGTTCACGGGTACTGTTGCGTCCCTTTTATCCTGCACGAAAAGAAATTATGAAGAGGATCATTGCGCGGGTTATGATGCTCAGCGACAATGAAGCGGAAAAACTGCTGCATCAGGTCCTGGGTGAATTTGAAAACCGGCATGAACATGTTGAAAAATTTTTAAAAAACCAGTTCGATCAGGTTCAGGGTATTTTAACTCTTGACCGGGACATATCACAAGTACGCAGGTCGCTCATCGGTTCATACTTTACGCATGAATACTCACCGGAAGCGGCGGCCCTGTTTAACCCGTCAATTGTACCCCATCCGGATCAGGCAAACCTTCCGGAAGGTTCCATTCGTTTTATACTCAGTCTTCGAGCGACAGGCGAAGGGCATATCTCCTCCATTACATTCAGGACAGGAACCATTAATGCCAATCATCGAATCACATTAACACCTGTCGTTCCATTTGTTACCGCACCGAACCCTGTCCCCAATACCATCTATGAAAAAGCATTATTCGAAAGAAAATTACAGGAAGCGGGACTGCATAATCATTTTTGCCATCGCGTAATAAACCGCCTGTCAGATGAATTTATACTGGATGATTTGAGAACGATTCTTGAATCAGAACGCAGTAACAGCAGCTCGATTGATACGATAGCGGATAACGCGGCACAGGGGATTCTCATGCTGGCAGAATCCAATTTCGAAGTCAGCTTTGATTCGAATAGCCATGTGTCACAGAGGATTCTTTTCCCGTCAGTCCCCAGTCAGAGCAATGGCATTGAAGATGCCCGATTTGTCCGGTTTACGAAAAACAGAAAAAATGATTTCACCTATTATGCGACCTATACGGCATACGATGGGAAAATCATTTTACCGCAATTAGTCGAAACAAAAGATTTTATACATTTTAAGTTTATTACACTAAATGGCCCGGCGGCACGCAATAAAGGAATGGCACTTTTCCCCCGTAAAATTAATGGCCGGTATGCCATGCTTTCCCGTCAGGACGATGTGAACATATTCATTATGTTCTCGGACAATATTCATTTCTGGCAGTCTCCGGAAATCCTTCTAAAACCACTCCAATCATGGGAACTCATGAAAATCGGTACATGCGGCTCACCTATTGAAACAGATGCGGGATGGCTGGTCCTGAGCCATGGGGTCGGTCCGATGCGCAAATATTGTCTCAGTGCATTCCTTCTTGACCTGAATGATCCGACAAAAATTATCGGGCGTCTCACTGAACCATTGCTCTCGCCCAATGAAACTGAACGTGAAGGATATGTTCCCAATGTCGTCTACACCTGCGGTGCAATAAAACACGGCAGCGAACTGATTATTCCTTACGCCATGAGTGACTATTCTACCAGTTTTGCAAGTGTGTCAATTGATGATTTACTTGCAAGCATGGAATGAAGGAGTGGTCAGAATGGAATAGCCGTGTCCAAAATATGATTTTATGCACGTGCGCCATTGAACGCACCGTGTTATAAGATCGTGCAAATTAGCATCGTCATCCGGATACCCGTCCGGGCGGAAAATTCATTGTCAGGCGCGAATCGTAAATCAACAGCATAAGGGTGTCAGGAATGAAAATATGATCTAACCAACAAGCCGGTTTAATGCTGAGACGCTCTGGTCGATATAACCAGGGATCGCTTTGGAGAAATTTTCTTTGGGCCACTTAAATTGTGACATCTTCTTGCCGGCGGAATCTGCTTTAATTGGAGCATAATTCTTTGCAAGAACCAACGCAGATTCACATAAGCGGATCGCGACGCGTGGAGATATGCATGAAGGTGTACTGCCGGACATTTCCTCAACAAAGGTTTTTATTTTCGATAAGGCTCTGATATGTGCGTTGATCAACTCTTTTTCATGTCCGGCAATGTTCCGCTTGACCGGCGGATATTCATAGGTGTCTGAAATTGAAGTAAGAGCCATGATCCTGTTTAGATTTTCCTTATCGGGTTTGGAAGGGCTAAGCTGTGTTGAAGAAACGGTGATCCCGGCAACAATGGCCTCCCAAAGATCTGGACGGTTGAATAACTCGGTATACCCTTTATGGAATACCTCCAAACGCTTCATGGCCGTATTGGGATGGTCAAATATCAGTGACTCTCTGGCATACAATCCGGTCGCCCATAAACGGACGCCCAGTTCCTTCGTCGGCATTTTATTTATCTGCTCATATGTAAATGGGATATTCAATGATTTCCAGGGGGGTGTCCAGCCCGTTGCTAATTGTTCCCGCAGCCGGATCTCCAATTTTTCTAATCGCACTTCTTCATCGGTTTTAACAGATTTTGAAGGTTGGGTCTCCTGGTCTTGAAAGTAGTTGGCCCATCGTTTGATGAGATATTGGTATTGGACTGCGCTTTTGTCAGCCTGGCCGCTGTGGCTATGCAGGCCGGGGTTCATGGGGATTTCGCCGAATGATTTTTTTGTGATCCGTTCGAGAGAGGCCAGGACTTTTTCGGCGGTCCAGTAGTAATCGAACTGATCGGTGGGTTTTGTTTTATTCAGCCAGATAACAGCCCTTTTCAGTTCGGGTAGTGAGGCGTTGTCGTTGTATTCGGTCAGGAAGCAGGCGGCATTGATGCGTACTTTTTCGTGGGGGTCTTTCAGGCATTTACGTATCGTCACAACCGCCGGTGGGTCGCGCGTGTCGGCCAGGGCATACAGGGCGAAAATGCGATTCTGGAAGGATGTGTCGTTGGCGGCTTCGATCAGGTGGGGGACTAAGCCATCAACCTGTGGCGGGAATTCGTCGTAAAGTTTCGGGGAGTCTTTTTTAGGTGGCGTGGATTTACCTTTTGCCTTGTTGGCGAGCTGCTGCCGGATGTTCTTTTCTTTTTCGGCTGGATTGATTTTGACAAGAGGGCGTGGGCGGATGGTGCGTTGGGGGCCGATTCGGTCGGTGCGACGTGCCATGAGGCGTAGAACACCTATGGCCTGACTTCGCACTATATCGTCGGTATCTTTAAGCATCTTACAGGCCAGGTCGGCTGATGGTTGCGTTGGGAAATAACGAAGAAATTCGGTGAGTTCTTTGCGTTGTCGTGCATCTTTGAGAGTGGGTAATATTTTCGTTAGAGCGGGAATTGCCTGATCGGGATAGTTTATGAGCTGCCTGAGAATGGCATGACGGTTTTGGTGGTTTAAGTCGTGTTGGTCTTTTTGAGGAAAGGGCATTTTCAGGTAGTGTTCGATGACCTCGGTGGCATTCGAGGGAGCCGGCTCTTTGGCGTTGAGCGTCAAAGAAAACAGAAGGACTGAGGCGATAGCGGTTATGGCAATATGAATGGTTTTCATGAGATATTAATCCTTTTTTTTACCATGAAGAACTTAGGGTGGTCAAGCCGCAACCAAAAAGCATTCTCTTTTGCAGGGGTGTAGAGAGAACGAAAAGCCAAAAATTGGATATTCAACACTCAACCCCGATAAATCGGGATCTACGATACGGAATATCCAATATTCAAGTGAAGGGGCGAGTCATGCTTCGCTGAATTTTGGCTATTCTGGGATGGATTGGTATCGGTTGGCTATTTCGGGCTTTTGACCAGGACGGCCTTGCCATCAACTTCCAGGAGGATGTCGCCGCGGAGGCTGATGGTGCCCTGGCGGTTATCTTTGGCAAGTTTGAGGGCCAGTTCATAGAATTCGTCGGTACCGAACTCGATGGTTCGTTCGGGTGTGGCAGTACTGTCTTTTTTGACCAGGTTGCTATCGACCCAGCGGTTGTTGCGCTGGTAGAATGCCCGGTCGTTGATCTGCTGGATATTGCTAACGGCCACACGGTTCATTTCAGCATCGTAGAAGTAGTTATTGCGATTAAGCGTTGACTGGTCTTTCTGTCGGATCATGTTATAGCTCTGGTTGACCCCGCCCATCCCGGAGCGGCTTTTCATGGCACGGCGAGAGAAGTTGCTTGACCCTTCGGCCATGACCGCCGGGGCGTTTGTCAGATCGGTGCCTTCCCGCGCGAGGAAGGAGGTGTATTCGGTAAGAATGCCAAACTCGGTTGAGAGCCGAACAATTTCATCGACCAGTTCTTTGACGCGTGGGTCCTTGCTGGTGATGTCACTCTCGGCTCCGAGCTGCCGAATGGAATCGATAAGCTCAGCGATCTTTCGACTGGCCCATAAGCGTGGGATAAAGGCGTTTCGGGTCGTGGCTTTTTTGAAGTTAAACGCGAATTTAAAGGCCTTTGTTTTGCCCAGATAGTTTCCGTTAATTTTGAAGCCCAGCGGTTTTGTGCCTTTATATTTACCGAGTAAAACAAGCTGGTCCCCGGCAAAGAAGTCCGGTAGTTTCGCCGGAAGCAGGTCGGTAGTTCTACCCGGTGCGGGATCACCTTTTTTGTCAGTGATCGTCAGGATCGAGTCAGAGAGGATAGGGCCAGCCAACCGTTTAAACACCTGGCCAACCTTCACTTCAACGTTTTCTTTAGGGAGTACAAAGGTGGAGGTCGCACGCGTCTCATCGGCGATCTTTTCCAGAAGCGGGGCGTTCACATCAACCCCCACGCCGAAGGTAAAGACGCGGCGATTGTAGGGGTTCGCCTTGATGGCAACATTTCGAATGTCAATTTCACGGGTCTTGCCGACTGTTGGCAGGCCGTCTGTGAGGAACAGGACCAGCGGGAGCGTCTCGGGGGTGGGTTCCTGGCGAAGTGTTTCAATCAGTGCATCATGGATGTTCGTTCCGCCGACCGCCTTGATGCCTTTAATAAAGTCCCGGGCGGCTTTTTCATTGGCCCTGTTTTTGACCAGGGGCTTTTGCGCGAACATCTCAACGGTGTTCTGGTAGGTGATAATATTGAAGAATTCGCCATCATCCAGTCCTGAGAGAATTTGCAGGGCCGCCTGACGGGCCTGCTCAATTTTCTCGCCATTCATACTGCCCGAGCGATCCACGACGAGGGTCACTTCCCGCTTGATCATGTTTTTATTATCGTCAGGCATCTCCGAAGGCAATCCCGCCAGGAGCAGAAAGTAGCCTCCGCCCAATGCCGGATCGGGGTAGCAGAGCATCGAGGCCGAGATGCCGCCGGTTTGAAGAAGATAGGACAGGTGGAACGGCCCGGGCTCGGCGGCATTGGCTTCCGAAACCGTCACCGTGATCGTCTTGTGTTTCGTCCCTATGTTTTTTTCCGTGATAAGTTTATGACTGGCGGAATAGACCGTTGAGAGCGGGTGTTTCGAACGGAGGGTCACTGTGATTTCCCAGGGGACCTTATAATCGAGTGACTCGCTGCGGGGCAGCAGGTAATCGACGCGGTTGGCATCAGTCTCAAGAATCTGCTCGTACGTCAGGCGAAGTTTCTGGGTGCCGTGTGCCTCAACCGGAAAAACACTTGAGCGAATGAGATTATACCCGGCGAATTCCAATAACGCCGGGTCGCGCGTTTTGGCGACGATGCTGTTATAGATTCGGCGGGCCTCTTCTTTGGGTAATATCTCAGCGGTCGGCTCTTTGGCAGATCCCTGGAAGGTGAAGCCCCTGACAACCGCCTTGCCCGGCACAGGTATAATCAGTTCAGCTTCCTGACGACGACCGGCATCATTTTTCAGGCTGATATCCAGCGTGGTCGAAGCGACCTGGTCAATAATATCCACCACCACATCGACCCGGGTGATCTGAACGGGCTGAATTTGCGGCGGAAGGTGACGGTGTGGCGGTGCCGGAATAATAAAGGCGTGATGGCGGGACTGGGGGATCAGTACATTTGACGCCAGGCCGCGCGATGAAGCCCCCACGGTAGTCTGGGCCAGTGCGGTCGAGGCCGCTATGGCCAAAAAAGACGCCAGCGTCATAAGTATTTTTGATGCCCATTTTCCGCATCTTAAAGGCTGATTTGAAATACTCAAATCGACTTTTGACGTGGGAGTCAAAAAAGACAGGAATGAACCGGCGAAACATCTATTCAGAAGAGTAAAGTTTGAATGAAACATCAGAAGATCTCCATAGCGTGCAGGTTCTGGTTCGTAGCTAACTTCTATCTATACTGTATACTATACCACCAAAATGTCAAAACGTCTGTAAATAGTATGTAAAACATTTTTAATGAGGCTTATGTCGAGGGGGCGTGCTTGCCAGGGGGTGCTTGATAATGCATGAAGGATTTGATACAATAGCTCATTATGACTGAATCAAAGAATAAACCTACCTCCCGGCGGCTCCCTGAATGGCTTAAACGCCCCATGCCTTCAGGCGAAAAATTCGGGCATGTGATGAATATTTTAAAAGAAAAGAATCTGGCGACCGTCTGCTCCAGTGCGCACTGCCCGAATCAGGGGGAGTGCTATTCCTGCGGGACCGCCACATTTATGATCATGGGGGATGTCTGTACCCGAAATTGCCAATTTTGCGCTGTAACCCATGGTGAAGTCGCTCCGCTGAGTCCCGACGAGCCCACCCGACTGGCCGAGGCGGTTCAATCGCTTGGGCTCAAGCATATCGTTATTACCTCGGTAACCCGCGATGACCTGCCAGACGGCGGGGCGGATCATTTTGCCGCGACGATCCAGGCGGTACGAAATTTAACCCCAAACGTGACCATTGAGGTGCTCACCCCCGATTTTAAGGGCCAAACCGATTGCCTCGATATCGTCTGTGCCGCCCGGCCGGATGTCTTTAACCATAATGTCGAGACATCACGACGCCTGACGCCTGAAATACGCAGCGGGGCGAATTATGAACTGTCACTGGGTGTACTCAAATATATGGCTGATCATCAGGATGGCCCAATTGTAAAGAGCGGATTTATGCTTGGATTGGGAGAAACGGACGAAGAAATCACAGAAATGCTCCGTGATTTGCATGACGCTGGCGTGAAAATGATCACAATTGGCCAATATTTACGACCTGGGCCGACCAACAGGTCTGTCCATGAGTACTACCGACCCGAGAAATTTGAGGCGATAAAGAAGAGGGCCGAAGGCATCGGATTCAGCCATGTGGCCGCCGGGCCCTTTGTCCGAAGCAGCTATCATGCGGAGCTGAGCTTGCGGGATTCTGCCGGGCCTAATACATGAAAATCCTGCACACCCAAAAGAGTGACTCCCACCTCCCTCAAAAGTCGATCCACCCGGGGTTGTTATTCAGTGGCGTCCGGACATTACGCCTCAGTGATTCGCATGTGAAATCGTTGCGGGCCTATGGCCTCTTTCCCATCGGAACAGTGGAATATTCGTCATCACTGGCGGTTGAAAAGAATACTAACGCCGCCATTCAGGCAAAACGGCCTGAAAGGCCAAAATACCTTAGCCCAGCCGAAACGAGCGCAGTCCGCCGAAGGCGGACCGCCCTGGGTATGAGTCTCACCCAACCCACATCTCCCTCTCCGCACCCGGCAGGGACCCGTCTGCCGGGTGCGAGGAGGGAGAAATATTGCGTTGTCTTACAATAATTTGAATATCCAACACGCAACACGAAATAACCAACATTCAAGTAAGAGACAACCCCTCTTGGTTGGTTGAAAGTATAGGGTATGGCATTGGGTGTCCTTTTATTCAAATGAAAAATATCATTAACACCTGGATTTATCCAGGTGACAGATTCCGTTGATAATCCACCCTCTTTCGCCCGCCGGGGAGGCCGCAAGAGCAGAAATTAGGTGAGAGTACGTTACCCCCTGGCTAAAGCCAGGTGTGTGTGAGAAAACAACATGACAAATAACAAACATTATAAATATGTCCTCCTGATGGCCCTGGCCGCTTTGTTATGGTCATCCGGCGGGGTGCTCATCAAAAGTGTCAGTTGGAATGCGCAGGCCATTGCCGGGATGCGGAGTATTTTCGCCTTGCCGGTCTTGCTGGTTTTTATCCGGCGGAAGGATTTTACCTTTTCCAAAGTGCAGATCGCCGGGGCCGTTTGCTATTGTATTACACTGACCTGTTACGTGTTGGCCATGGTAAAGACCCCCGCCGCCAACGCGGTGTTACTGCAATATACCGCAC
>JAIPFO010000051.1 GCA_021736565.1 Phycisphaerae bacterium
TCTTCCCTTTTTTCTTCGCAATGATCGTCGAATGGATCTTTTTTCTCGCCTCGGCTTATTTTTTGGCGATTCCTGGGCACCCTGGCCAAGGTTATCAATACCCGCCTCGAAAATTCTTGAGCCAATAGCCGGAATTGAACCCTCGCCATTGGGTATCTGGGCAAAACCAGTAAAATAACCGTTATCACCCGGCTTTTTCGTAGGATCAATCGCTATTGCCGACCAGCCAACCGATGTTGGCCCCAAATCTAACCCCAATACATAATTTGCCATAATTCACTCCAAAAAAATTATAATAAATTTGACACAGGCCCAAACCTGGTGTATATTTCTTATAGTGTATCTAATCTCAGCCTGTTTGCTTTTCATAATAAAAGAAAAGTTGCAGGCGGCTCCGCTTTTTAGTGCGAGCCACGTTCTACGGAACAACCTGACGCGGAATCTTTATGAGGCCGCGTCTTTTTTTTTGCAACTTTTGTTAAATTTACCGTTTCTAGTGCCACCGCTGTTCATTTCACATCTATCAATCAATTTTCGTCCTCCCTTCATACCCTTCATAATAAAAATCATACCCTAAATCCCCAATCCCATAAATCGGCTGAAAGTCCGCCGCTGGTGGATCTAAAACTCTTCCTCTTATATTATTCGCGGTTCATAATCCGTGTCCCTAAACCAACGGCCAACCCGTCAGCCAGCCCCATCCTACCACCAACCCAAACATAAAACCAATAAAATATCCCAATATCTCATAAAAAAATATCCCTTCACCCCTCAGATGTGCACACTTTCCCCCTGAATCCAAGCGATTCCGCCCTTCCGCGATCTCCGTAATAAACTTCTTATATTCCTCCAACGGCCAAAAAAATCCTCTCCTCCTCTTTGCGACTCCGCGTCTCCGCGTTAAAAAATTCCTTCCCCGTCTTTTCCCCCTCCACCCCTTTGCGTTAAAAAAATCAAACAGCGCACCACCCCAACGCAAAATACAAAAAAATATCCACCCCCAAATGCCCGTCCCCAATAAAATCTTGCGCCCAAAAATCACGAAATTCCCGGCGTTAACAATCACTCAACCATTGAGCAATTTAGCGCAGTAGCCAAAAAAAGCCCAAAAAAAAGCCGCCAAAAATCGTTCAAAAGTGAAAAATTTCAATCAATTTCCCGCCGAAACCGAAAAAAACCACTCAAAAATACCCCAAAAAATCCCCAATTCCCAGCCACTGCGCTAATCCAAACTACCCATCTTACCATATTCGGCACGCCCAAACAAAATAATATCTTCCCTCCACAACTCCACAAACGGCCAACATAAATCAACACTTACACACAATCCCAACAAACCACGGCCATCAAAATCGGCCATCTCTTCATACAACATCCAAAACAATCAACAAGCCATCATATCCGGCATATTCGTTCCAGACCCAACCACATAAAAAAAATCCGTAACTCACGATATAATAAGTACTTACAAATAATACACCGACCCATCCCCCCCCAAAGGCCCCTGGCACCAGGTTTGCACTAATACCAGATGGGCCAGGCAAAACGCCTGAAAAGCCAATTTAAACTCAATAAATCAATATTTATGATGCAAAAATACACTCGGGGCGGAATTTAGCATCAACCCTTGTTATACTCGATTGCCATAGGAGCACTTTATGAGAAACAACAAAGATATATACACCCATTCGATAAAAATACCCAATATCGACCCCATCGCCAATATCAGCACTAAAAAGCCCTTTTTACGGCTATTTTACTGTAATTTCCTTCTCTTGATCATTAATATAGTTATCATACTAGCCCTCACCGGCTGCCAATCCAAAAACAAGGAAACCGCCTGGATCAATGCGATGTATCCTCCCTATGCCACGGCCTCATCAAACTTTAATCCCAATTTCGTTTTCGATCCGCCTCAGGGCCGACCTCACCAGCCCTACATCAATTCCGAACAGATCGGCCGGGCCCCATGGCCCACCTCACCGGAAGCTAAAAAGTATGTAAACCACGATGTAACAATATCTTACAGAGAAAGATACTACAGCAATCAGTATCTGAATAATAACAATATTCCACGCGAAAGATTTCACCGCCGCATCCAGGGCCAGCGTCAGGGCTATTCCTTTCGATAATAGAATAACAAACCAGACACCAGCCTCAACATTCTACATAAGAGCCAACAACAACCCATTCCCGACAACACACCGACAACACGTTCGCCTGCCAGAACTGACAACCTCCATATTTTGAGAATTGTCAGTTTTTTTATATAAATACTTTCATAAAAAGAACTTACATCTTTTTTCCCCACCCGCCTCATCTCCGGCAACATCCTATTATCGAGACACCTGGAGGATTTCTGCAAAAAATCGCTTTCACAAATACTCATAAAATGTTATAATACAACTAGTTATAAAATATTTACTGCAAGATTTTTTTAATTTTAATTCCAGAAACCATCAAAACCCACCAAACCTGAAATACACACGCAATAAATGGAATATATATAGTTTTCTTTAAATTAAAAAAGCTTTTTTCCTCTGAAAATATTTTTGGAGAAATTATACTTGAAGTATGGAAGTCTTTATTATAAACTTAATTACGTCGTAGGATATGTAAGATATCATTGATTTTTCTATGGTGAATTCAACTGATATATCGACTGGAGTTATTAAGTTTTGGGAATAACTGAAAATTTAATTTAATATAATTATTTCACTTATTTTATGCCGTTTTCACATATGAAATGGGCTTTTAGGCATTTCAAAAATAAGATTTCTATGAATCAAAATCGCTGGCGTCATTTTATCGAATCAATGGAGAACTTTCATAATGGCAACAATAACGAAAAAAGAACTTATTGACCAAATCTCAGAAAAGACAAAAACAAAGAGAATCATCGTTAAACGCATCGTACAAGCGTTTTTAGATGATGTTATTGAAGAATTAGGCCAGGATAACCGGTTGGAATTCCGTGATTTTGGTGTTTTTGAAACTAAAAGCCGGGCTGCCCGAATTGCTCAGAATCCAAAGACCCTCCAGCGTGTCCAGGTGCCGCCTAAAAGAACGGTCAAATTCAAATCAGGTCGACTTATGAAACTCCGACTCAGAGAACAGGACGACAAAGCCATCCAGAACACTGGAACGGATGGTTCGCAACAATAATACTCTATCGCTTAAATGCCCCTATTTTCTATAAAAACGCTATTTAAACGATAGAATCAACATTTCTAGACACTTTTATGCTGGCGACTTTTAACGGACTTCCTTTTTTGAAGAAGCCCTGGAGTTACCGTTTTCAAGGAGTAAATCATGCCGGAAGGTACTGTTAAGTGGTTCAATGGCAAAAAAGGATTTGGATTTATCGAGAACGAAAGCGGCCCCGATATCTATGTGCACTTTAGTGATGTAACCGGGGACCACCCTAAAAAGTTAAATGAAGGTGACAAAGTCACTTATGACATTGTACAGGGCGAAATGGGCCCCAAAGCCACGCAAGTCGTCCGTAATAATTAGCCCAAATCTCCACCAGTCAATCATTAAAGACTCCCGCATCATACAACGTTAAAAGCTCTTTTCATCCCATTACTGTGGTATTTGTCTACCCGCAAGACTTTCGGTCAGCCCAAAAAAACGCCGATAACACAACAGAATCAACGTTTCAAATCTTTTTATCACCTTCGATAATAAGCGGCCCCCAGGAAAATGCCCAGGATGATCTTATTCTTAGCGATGGCCGTGGCGATAAATGCATTCTCACGTTTGTGCCATGGGCACCGGTCATATTGATAGATATTCATCGGACCGCCCATAATGACCAGCCCCCCCCTATCAACCCTAGGAAACGACTCCTCATGGTTCAGGCAGGTTTTGCCTGGCTCGTGGTTGTGCATTTGGGCCCAACGCCATTATTGGCACATTCTTCAAAAGGAACATGGTCTGTATTCTAAATTCGGATATCATCCCTTGTCAAATAGCGGTTATCGTCTCAATCGTTGCAATTGCCGCCAAGAGAAAAAAACCGCCTTTTCCATCATCGCCCCAAACGGTTTCATTCCCATATACACCTTATTATAAAGTACTTGCAACACTATAATGCTTAAATCCTTCACGACTAATTTATATTTTTCAATACACTATTGACAAGTACGGCACCGTGTCGTATCGTTATGATTGAGCGTAGCGTCATTAGTATTTTCGGAGCCTTTTTCCCGCATCTTAAAGGGTGATTTTACAGGCGAAAAACGACTTTTGATGTGAGAATCTTAACTTAATTATACTAATTCACTCTATCGGCCGTCGAATCTCTTGCCTGGCCGGTGTACCGCCCACCGGCTGTAGCAAACAAAATTAACAGTGGCGGATTCCTGGAAAGGCGATTTAAAATGAAGATTTCAGAAACCTCAAACAGATCAAATCAACCGAATCGACCGAACGCATGTTGGCGGCAGATGTGTCTCCTGCTGTTTGCGATGCTCTTACTCCCTGTCGGCCTGGTAGCGGCCCAGGATTACAATGCTGTAGAACGACAACTGGGAGTGGCCGTCAGCGAGGGCGAGCTTTCGCTGGAACAAGCACTGGTCATGATGAATGCCCTGACAGACCAGGACGGAGAGAATGAGGATAAGGGTAAGGGGATTGAAAAGACCGAGATCGGCAGACGCATCAAAGCTGCGGCTACCAAAGGCGAGATAAGCGAAAAATCCCCGGACAAAAGGGCCGCGATCAACAAGAAAGAGCACGGCCAGGAGAGAGTAAAGGCCCATCTGGCAAATGTGAAGAGGGAACTTGCAGCGGCCGTCAAAACCGGCAGGATCAGCAAGGAAATTGCCGCTAAAAAGTACAAGAGTGCCGAGCAGGATGTCATGAGAAGGATGGCCGGCCAGGAACGTCAGCGTGATCCGAAACGTATCACTCAAGAGGACTTCGCACGTGTCGAGAAAGAAATAAGAAAGGCCGTTGCCGACGGTAAGATTTCAGCAAAAGATGCCCGGGCCCGATTGCAAGGTATGCGTAAAAGGATGAACGCAAGGAGTGATCGCAATGAGGATATCAACTGGAACGGCATTAAGCGGCGAATTGAAGGTGCTGTCAAAGCCGGCAAGATGACTCGCAAGCAAGCCGATGCAAAGTACAGGGAAATCAAGAAGCAAAGTAAGCAAACAGGCGAGTGACCAGACAAGATACAAAATAGTGTCTAAGAAAATGTGATGGGTGTACAATAAACTGTACAAATCACATCTCTTGCGGATTTGTGCAGTGGTTAAATTTTTCCAGTGGGCACCCTGCGCATTTTGCTTTGGGTTTGCAGTGGTTTTTCCCAACGCAGACCAGTAACGCGTGGTATTCATTGTAAAGCGTGACATCTTCTTCGAGCTGACTTTGACAATAGTCTTTGATCCTTTCATAATCGGCATCCACATCGATACAAAAATGGCGGGTGAGGATCCGGTAGGTATAGGTATCAACGACAAATGTGGGTTTTTCGAGGGCGTAAAGGATGATGGAGTCCGCCGTTTCCCGGCCGATACCATTAATAGCGAGCAACTGCTCCTGGAGGCTCCAGATAGATTGGCGGGCAAGCGGACTTATATCACCATCATACTGACTGCAAAGCCAGTGAATGAGGTTTTTTAACCGTTTGGCCTTGATATTGAAATACCCGGCGGGTTTGATGAGTTGGGCCAGGTCTTCAAGTGATAACTGATCAATCGCCTCCGCGTTGAGTACATCAGCGTTTTTGAGGTTTAAGATGGCTTTTTCTACATTCTGCCAACTGGTATTCTGGGTAAGAACCGCCCCAACCATAATTTCAAACGGGCTATCAGCAGGCCACCAATTTTGAGGACCATATGCGCTGAGCATCGCATGATAAAAATCTAGTAGTTTAGTTTGCCTGTTCATTATCGTACCATTTTATAGTGTTTTATTTATATTTCAACTTAAAATACGTATCTCTCTTAATATCATACTAAAATTATATAATATTTCATATTTTTTTATTGTCCTATCCCAGTTCTGGTGTTACCATAAGTATAATCTTAAAAAATCGGCAATGTAATGTAAAATTGATGCTCGTACACAAAAAAAAATTTCGTATTCAAAATCACCGTTTACGATTAAAAATAGGGCTTAAAAAATACTTATATCGCTGATATCAATTTTATTATATGAATCGGAACTTGTATCTCGCGAAAGGGAAACGCAATGTTAGGAATCGAAGATAAATATGTCTCAGCGGCGTATGTATTATGCCTGCTCAGCACGGTACTGTGTGTGGTTTATGGTTTAATTAACTGGAATCGGGGTGGTGATGAAATATCACAAGAAGACGTCGAATGGGCCGCGGATGAAAAAAAAATTGAAGAGGAGATGTGATCGTTTTATCGCGATACCGCCACAGGGCTGTTAGAATGCCATCTTCATTGTTTTCCTGACTTTCGAGATCCTATCCAAACGTGTCTATCTATTCAAATAGCATGCAAAGGATCTGCCGCACATGGGACCAGGACACAAAAAAGTTCGAAAGTCAAATTAGACGCCAGTGTCAAAATCAATCTTAAATAAGATATTATTACTCAAAGGCTAGTCGCATAGCATTGGTCAATTAAATGGGAGTCCTATTATCATGTTAGCACAAACTGTTGGTATTACAGAAATCATTGTCGTTCTGGTCTATATGTTTATTGTCGGCTACCTGGGCTACCTGGGATATCGCAATACAAAAACGGCAGCGGACTACATGGTCGCCGGTCGTCAGGTTCATCCTTTTGTCATGGCATTAAGTTATGGGGCCACGTTTATATCGACCAGTGCTATTGTAGGTTTTGGTGGAGTAGCAGGCATGTTTGGGATGAGTCTGCTATGGTTGACTTTTCTGAACATTTTTGTAGGTGTTTTTATCGCGTTTGTTTTCCTTGGCGGACCGACCCGGCGTATGGGCCATCATCTTAAAGCGCACACCTTCCCGGAATTATTGGGCAAGCGTTATGAAAGTAGTTTTATTCAAATATTTTCCGGCCTGGTTATTTTCATCTTTATCCCGCTTTATGCCGCCGCTGTATTAATTGGCGGTTGTGAGTTTATCGCCACCAAGTTTGGGATCTCCTATGACGTTGCCTTGTTGGTCTTCAGCGTTATTATCGCGGCCTATGTCATCATGGGCGGCCTTAAGGGAGTTATGTACACCGATGCCCTGCAAGGGTCGATCATGTTTATCGGCATGATTATTCTGTTGGTATGGTCCTATTCAGCGGTGGGCGGCGTAACAAACGGCCATACGGAACTGGGCGAAATCGGTAAAATGCCGTCACTGTTTGGAAAAATAGGGTTTAAAGGCTGGACCTCTATGCCGGAATTCGGATGGGGTGCTGACGCCAAAGGCAACCCGGAAGCCTATAATCTCTGGTGGATCATCGTGAGTACTATTACGCTGGGTGTGGGTATTGGTGTCCTGGCACAGCCGCAATTGGCCGTACGGTTTATGACCGTCAAGTCTAAAAAAGAATTGAATCGGGCGGTACTTATTGGCGGTATTTTCATCCTGATCATGACCGGTGTTGCATTTACGGTCGGGTCACTGAGTAACCTGTTCTTCATGAAACATGAAGTCGTTAAAGGTAAAATTGTGAGTACCACAAAGATGGCCATGGTCGTGGCGAAACAAGAACGGGGTATTAATCCAAAAAATGGTAAAGATGAAGTACCTGTTCCCTGTAACCTGATCCATATCGATACGAATAATGATGGGGATGCCGACGTAAACCTGGTGGCGCGTGGCTTAGACATTATCAAGGTGCTTGACGAAACGTCAGGCATTGCCGGTGGTGTTAAACCGCCCGGACATGGCATTGTCGATATCGAAGGCGTTGTTAAAGTGATCCCCCTGGTCGCTACAGCAGTGATTACCGACCCGTCAACCGGCGAAAAAATTTCTTTTGCTACGATTCATGACAATCTTGCCAGTTACAGGGATCTAGAGTTAGAAATCAAGCCTCATTGCTCAGCCTATATACGGGCATTGGTCAAACGCGGCGAGACGTGGTTCTTTAATACTGGCAGTATTATCCCGACCTATATCACCGCGGCGATGCCCGGCTGGTTTGGGTTGCTGTTCTTACTGACACTTCTGGCGGCTGCGATGAGCACGCTTTCGAGTCAGTTCCATGCGTTAGGCACCAGTATCGGCCACGATGTATACGGCAAGGCTACCGGCAATACAAGTCAGAGTATCAGTATCACCCGGATCGGTATCGTCGTGGGTATTATTATCGCGGTGATCATCAGCCATTATGCCCGTGGCGGCTATATCATCGCCCGGGCAACGGCCATCTTCTTTGGTCTGTGCGGTGCTGCATTCCTGCCGGCCTTTGTCGGCGGCCTGTTCTTTAAAGGCGTGACCCGTGCCGGTGCCAAATGGAGTATTATCACCGGCTCGGTGGTTTCGATGTTCTGGCTGGTCTTCGTCAAAGACAAAGAAGCGCGTGCTCTGGGCATCTGCTATAAACTCTTTGGTAAATATTCCATGTTCATGGGTGGTAAAATGGACGAGGCCCCCTTTGGCAACGAGCAGCTTTCGACCCTGGCGGTGGTAGACCCGGTGATCATTGCCTTGCCGATCAGCCTGTTGGTTTTGATCCTTGTAAGCCTGGCGACCCAACGCCCGAACGATGAGCATCTGAAGAGCTGCTTTGGAAAATAAACTATAACGGGTACGTCAACCGCTATTATTTCGTGGGCTATAAAATATTGACCCCATGAAACCGCCCAGCGAGGGCTGCATAAACCCTTTATTTATAATGACTTATAAAGTTTACGCCAAAAAGATCGTCTCAAAACAATATAAATAATCTTTTTGGGATTGACTTGAGAATGTTTTTTGTTAGTATTCTGGCTCCTGTGTCAACTAGTTGATTTTCGTTTTATGAATCAGCCTTTGGGAAATTAATAGACTCTCAAAGCCCTTATGGCACTGGCGTCTCATGTGACGTTTTAATTTTTCTTTTTTTATTTTTGGAGGCATTAACAATGCGACATTGGAAGAAGTTAGTATTGGTTGTCGTGGCATTTGGCATGATCACAACATCCATGGCCATGGCTCAGGAAGCGGCAAAAACTGACGAAGCACTCACCGGTTTTACCTGGGGTGGCGATCAGCGATTGCGTGAAGTTTACACGGAGAATATTCTGACGTTACGGGATTCTCATCCGGCTTACCTGAAACATTTCCAGCGGTACCGTACGCGTCTTTGGGGAAAACTCAGTCCCACCGAAGATGTGGATATCAACGCCCGGCTGGTCTGGGAATGGCGTAACTGGTGTGCTAATAATGAAAACCCAATGGCCAGGCCCTCATCGGTAAACTGGGACGAAGCCTTGTTCGACAAAATGAACATTAACTTCAAAAACGCCTTTAACATGCCACTGGAGATCAAAGTCGGTCGTCAGGATATTATCCTGGGCAATGGCTGGCTGGTTCTGGACGGCACGCCCCTGGACGGCTCGCGAACGATTTTCTTTGACGCCGCCCGGTTCACTTACACGATGGATGATAACACGTTCGACTTGATGTACATCAATCAGAATAATCAGGCCGATGAAACCATTGAACCCTTTAACGACCAGGAAGGTCGATTTACGGAACAGGACGAACAGGGCATTATCCTGAACGTTACCAACAAAACCCTGATCCAGGACGGAACCGCTGAAGGTTTCCTCATGTGGAAAAAAGACAATTCAGAGCCTGGGATCGCGAATTCCAATGACTCAAACCTCTACACCTTCGGTGCCCGTATTGCCGGAGCGATGGATGAGAATTGGAAATATCGTGCGGAATTCGCCGAACAGCTCGGACAAAAGAACGACGCGACGGTCTGTGCATTTGGCTTTAACAGTCAGTTGAGCTACCACATGAATGACGTCAAAAAAACCCGCTTCCATGCCGGGTATGAATACCTCAGTGGCGACGACCCTGAGACAGCGAAAAACGAAGCCTTTGATTCCCTTTGGGGCCGCTGGCCGCAGTGGAGCGAACTGTATATTTACACCTACGCATTGGAAGGCCGTATTGCCCAGGTCACCAACCTGCACCGTCCTTTCGTTGGTGCCGACTTCGCCCCCACGTCAAACACCGAACTCTCCATGCGATACCACTTGCTCTTCAGGGCCCAGGATTCCATGGATAACGCCCCTCAACCGGTCATTCATTATAGCGATGATGGTATTTTCCGTGGTCAATTGTTTACCACGAAACTGAAATATAACTATACAAAGTATATTTCCGGCCATCTTCTGGGTGAATTCTTCTTCCCTGGAAACTTCTACAGCCAGGATACCCGCGACTGGTCAACCTTCCTGCGGTATGAGTTAATGTTTAAATTCTAAAACACGCACTACTGGCGTCAGGCAGCTCTGTTATCTTTCGCCACGACCGCCTGAGACACAAGTTATAGCGGAAAGTATTTTTATAATGCTTTCCGCTTTTTTTTATGTTTTTTTTGATATCCGTAACAAAAATGAGTTTTTTCAATCAATAATGTGGTAAATATAGAAAAAGAGCATCAAAAATGGCGTCAGCGTCATAATTATCTTTGAAGCCCGTTTTCCGGGTCTTAAAAAGTGAATTTAAAACCGAAAACTTTTGACGTGGGAGTCAAAAATAGCTTGTTTTTTTTTCATGGTACGGTAATATATTTGCATGAATACATCTAAGAAACAACTATTAAGTGGAAATGAAGCAATAGCCCTTGCGGCCTATCACTGGGGGGTCAAACTCGGTACGGGGTACCCCGGCACACCCTCCACGGAAATTCTGGAGAATTTTTCCCGACTGGGCGGAAAAGCTCAGTGGGCTCCCAATGAAAAGGTGGCCCTGGAAGTGGGAATCGGCGCCGCCTACAGCGGGGCCCGGACGCTGGTCACCATGAAACACGTGGGGGTCAATGTTGCGGCGGACCCCCTGTTTACGGCAGCCTATACAGGGGTCAGTGGCGGCCTGGTCTTGATCTCCGCTGATGACCCGGGCATGGCCTCGAGTCAGAACGAACAGGATAACCGCCATTATGCCCGGGCCGCCGGTGTGGTTATGCTGGAACCCGCCGACTCACAGGAAAGCTACGATTTCCTGATCGCCGGGCTCGAAATATCCGAAAAATGGAAGATGCCGGTGATCTTGCGACTGACGACACGAATCTGTCATTCGAAAACAATCGTCCAACCCCGCCCCTGCGACAGCCCCTCCCCGGAACCATCCTATCAGACCGACAGGGCCATGCGGGTCATGGTACCGGCCAACGCCCGCCCGGCGCATAAAAAATTACGCCAGAAGCTATCAGAGGTGGCCCTGTGGAATGAAACCTCCGCTTTAAATCAGGCGATCTCTGGTGATAAATCACTGGGGATCATCACCTCGGGCATCAGCTTCATGCACGCCCTTGAAGCGGCCCCCCAGGCCGGCTTTTTGAAACTGGGGATCACTTACCCCCTCCCCATAGAAAAAATCAGGCAATTTGCCAATAGTTATGAACGATGTGTCGTGATCGAAGAAGGCGACCCCTACCTGGTCGAATCCATTCGTGCCGCAGGGGTCATGGTTGAAGGCAAAGATGAGATGTACCGCTTTGGTGAATTAAATGTCGAACGGGTCAAACGAATTCTCGCTAAAGATGCCTCACCGGAAGCGATCCTCCCGAAGGGCAAACCGCCTCAATTATGCCAGGGATGTCCGCATCGAATCACCTTCGAGATATTACGCGACATGAACTGCATTGTCTCGGGCGATATTGGATGCTACACGCTGGGGGTCTTACCTCCCTTTAGCGCGATAGACACCTGTCTGTGCATGGGGGCCAGTATCAGCGTAGGGCTGGGCATGAGGCATGTGCTGGACGAAAAACAGGCCCGAAAGATCGTCAGCGTCATTGGCGACAGCACCTTTATGCACAGCGGGATCACCGGTCTGGTTGAAATGGTTTATAACCGCCCCCAAACCGGCCACCTGGTCATCGTTCTGGACAATAACACCACGGCCATGACCGGCCTTCAGGAGCATCCCGGCACCGGCTATTCTTTGGACAGGCAAAGTGCCCATCAAGTGTCAATTGAAGAACTGTCCCGCTCCCTGGGAATCGAAAAAACCTATGTGATGGACCCGCGTAAAGAAATAGAGTCGCTTAAGGAACGCATCGCCGAATGCCTGGCGGGCAGTGACCCGGCGGTAATCGTTGTGCGAAGTCCTTGCATCTTATCGGTCAAGGCCCGAAAGAAATAACCCGGTTAAATCACCAGCGTTCGCTGGAGGTCCTTAGCCAGAGACAACTTTAAAGGCTTACCTAAGCTTCTTATTCTTCCTAAAGTGACATATTCCTATACGATTAAATCAAACCTTTGCCAGCCGTGCAAACAATCTTTTCTCGAGAGTATCCATTATGAATAAAATTACCAATGTGACCATCGCCGGATTAGGCGGCCAGGGCGTCCTGAAAGCCTCGGACATTCTCACCGCAGCGGTCTTCTCCAGTGGCTGCGATATAAAGAAAAGCGAAGTCCACGGCATGAGCCAGCGAGGGGGCAGCGTCAGCAGCGATATCCGTTTTGGGGCCAAGGTTCTGAGCCCCATGATCCCCAGGGGGACCGCTGACTACCTGGTCGTTCTCACTGAGGATCAGGTCGATAATAATATCGACACGTTGCGAGAAGGCGGCACACTGATCAAGCCTGACACTATCGACAGCGAGAAGCTCACGAATAAACGTAGTATAAACGTCGCCCTGCTGGGCGTACTGAGCAAACACCTGGACATTGCCGAAAGCTGCTGGCATGAAGCGATCCGCAACCATCTACCAGAAAAATTATTCGACGTCAATATTGAAGCATTCAATTTAGGACGTCGTTGAGCTCTGACCAGGCATCGCGTTGATTCGAGTCTTTCATGGACGTTTTCAGGCGAATCATTTCGTACTTTTTTATTCTGATCAGATTGACCGCGTTATCGCCACAGTGCTGCCGGCGTGCGTTGCGTCATATTTTTACCACGTTCGCGATTTGATCGGAAAGTAGTAATGATTCGTTTTACAGGATAAAGCCCTGCTGATCGAGAAATCCGTGTAGAGAAAAGTGCGAACGTTAACGATGCGTTACTATTGACTTTTGACACAGCGACCACGATTGCCGCCAGCGTCATAAAGGGCGATTAACAATTCGTCACCCCCCCTTTACCACAGCAATGAAGATTAGACAGCCACATTAAATGTAAAACAAGTAACAAGGAGTACCGACTGATGGGTAAGATTGAAATGGAAATGGGCAATGGGTTCGACTCGGTGAGTGCCATGGATTATCTTCCGGTCGATAAATTACGCTCCTTACAGTTCAACCGGCTCAAAAAAATAGTGAGCCGCTCGTATGATCGCGTTAAACTGTTCCGTGACCGAATGGATCAACGCCAGTTAACGCCCGCCGATATCAAATCACTCGACGACATAAAGAACCTTCCGTTCACGATCAAAACCGATTTGCGTGACACCTACCCGTTTGGCCTGTTTGCCAGCGAGATGAAGGACATCGTCCGCTTGCACGCCTCCAGCGGCACGACGGGGAAACCCATTGTTGTCGCCTACACGAAAGAAGACGTTCAGGTTTGGGCCAACGTCATGCAGCGAACATTTGCGTGTTGCGGTTTGAACAAAAGTGACATCATCCAAAACTCTTACGGATACGGCCTGTTCACCGGCGGCCTGGGTGCCCATTATGGTGCTGAAACCCTGGGGGCAACGGTCATCCCGACCTCCGGCGGCAATACCGAGCGTCAGATCATGGTGATGAAGGATTTTGGCGTGACGGCGATCTGCTGCACACCGAGTTATTTTCTCCATATTATCGAACGGGCCGGCGAGATGGGAATTGACATTCGTGACCTGCCGCTCAAGGCGGGAGTTTTCGGCGCCGAACCCTGGACCGAATCGATGCGGCAGCGTATCGAACCGGCGGCGGGGATCAAGGCGTATGACATTTATGGGTTATCCGAAATTATCGGACCCGGGGTTGCCAGTGCGTGTTCCACCCAGGCGGGGTTACACATTTTTGAAGATTATTTCTACCCTGAAATTATCGACCCCCAAACAGGCGAGGTGCTCCCTGACGGTACGGAGGGCGAACTGGTTCTATCCACACTGAGTAAGTGGGCCATGCCGATTATCCGCTATCGCACGCGTGATATTACAACGATCATCACCGAACCGTGCGCGTGCGGTCGAACCATACGGCGGATCAAGCGCATCGGCCGTCGCAGTGATGATATGTTTATCATCCGGGGCGTCAACGTCTTCCCATCACAGATCGAAGAGGGCCTGCTGGCGGTTGAAGGTACCCTGCCGCATTACCAGATCATCCTGACCCGCACCAAAGGGTTAGACCAGATGGAAATCCAGGTGGAAGTGACTGCCGACGTGTTCAGCGACAAAATACGGGCCATGGAAGACCTGATGAAAAAGCTGAGCAAATCCGTCGAGCACATTCTGGGCATTCGTGCGGCGATAACACTCGTTGAACCCCATACCATCCAGCGAAGTGAAGGCAAGGCCAAGCGGGTCATTGATAATCGACAAATGTAAGGCGTACTTTCGTACTTTTTTTATTGTGATCGATTTATTGTGATGCCGCT
>JAIPFO010000052.1 GCA_021736565.1 Phycisphaerae bacterium
ATTGGGGCTGGGTGAGAGGCCGTTGTACTTTGTTGGCCATCATCAGGCTCATGCGGCCTGTGCTTTTTATACCAGTACGTGGGAGCGGGCGTTGGTGGTGACTTCTGACGGTAAAGGCGGGGGGCTGTCCGGGACGATATCGGTGGGGGAGGGGCGGACGCTGAGCTTGAAGTATGCCAGCAGCGATTTGGATTCTCCGGGGAATTTCTACGGGGCGATCACCCGCTACCTGGGCTACAGGGCTAATCGTCATGAAGGGAAGATTACCGGTCTGGCGGCGTTTGGTGATTCGGGGGAGAACCTGGCGGCCTGTGGTGATTTACTGGCGTATGATAGGGCGGGGAAAACGCTGGTGAACCGGCTGCATCGTGATCATACGATTTGTGATGCTGAGAAAGGTGATAAGCTGTTAGAGGACGCCTTGGGGCGATTTTTTAAGCTGGGCCATGTTGGGGGGATTCAGTCTATCGTTGAGGCTGAGGGACGGTTGCAGCAGTTTCGTTTTGGTTATGTGTTGTTCAAGCACTATTTTGATGAGTACCTGGCTAGTCGTGAGCCGGCGGATGTGGCGGCTTTTGCGCAGAATTTACTGGAGCAGGTTGTTGTGGCCCAGGTAAAAGATGCGCTGGTTGATTTTCCACATAAGTATGTGTGCCTGGCAGGGGGTACGTTTGCCAATGTGCGTTTGAATCAGCTGATCCGGGAGATCGAAGGGGTGGAGAATATTTTTGTTTATCCGGCGATGGGCGATGCCGGTACCGCGGCGGGTGCGGGGTTGCAGGTGGCGTTTGATGCGATGGCGGGACCAGAGGGGGTTTGTCGAGAAACGATTGGAACGGTTTACCAGGGGCGGGGGAATAGCGATGATGAGATCGAGCGTGTTTTGAAAGCGCAAGGGTATCGTTACGAGTATATTGAGGACATTGAGGAGGTTCTGGCGGGGCTGCTGTATGAAGGCCAGGTGGTGGGGCGGTTTGATGGTCCGATGGAGTGGGGGGCGCGGGGGTTGGGGAATCGTTCGATTTTGGTTCGGGCTGTTGATCGTGATATTAACAAGTGGCTCAATCAGCGACTGCACCGTACGGAATTTATGCCCTTTGCCCCGAGTATTCTGGCGGAACATGCCGGGGCGTATTATAAAGGCTATCGGGATGACCATGTGGCGGCGCGATTTATGACGGTGACCTATGATTGTCACCCGGAGAAAATTCACGGGTGTCCGGCGGTGGTACATATAGACGGTACGGCGCGGCCCCAGGTGGTGTTCAAGGAAGATAACCCGGGCTATCACCGGTTGATCAGCGCGTATTATAAACGGAGTGGTTTGCCGTTGATCGTCAATACAAGTTTTAATATTCATGAAGAGCCGATCGTTTGCAGTCCCTCGGATGCATTGCGGGCGTTTGCGTCCGGTGCGGTGGATGTCCTGGCGATGGGGCATTATCTGGTTGGCAGTACGGTGGGGGTCAGCGGCACTGAAGCCACCGGCCGGTCAGAATCGAAAGAAGAGGGCGTATTTATATAATGGCTGAATTAGGTGATGACATTGAACCTGTCGAGGGTATGGGCCTGCATGTGGCGACCGCTCGTCTTCTTGGGGTGATTGAAGGCGGGTCGAAGGCGGCCCTGGATTCTGCGATAGATGCGTGTGTAGGCCGATTAAAAGAAAATTGGGAAAAATTACTGCTGGAAGCTTTTGGTTATTTTGCCCAACAGCAGTTTAGCAGCGCGGTAGAATTGTTATTGCGTGCGAATGATGAGATCACTGCCGAAAGTCGTCAGGCGATACCGGCTGTCTATTCTGAAATCCTTATTAAGGCCCAGCTGGCGTTGCCACGACGTAAGCGTCGGTCAACCGTGATCGGGGAGGAATATTATAGGCAGAATATTGCGGCTTTACGGGAGGTGGATGCACCTTTGGCCGATGAGGTGGCTTTGGCTGATTGGCCCGGTGACCTGACGCTGATCGGATACTGGGGGGGGCTGCACCTGTTTGCCCCGGCCAAAGAAGTGCTGTTGGTGCTTAATGCTCAGACAGGTGAGAAGTTTAAAGAGCAGATTCACCGGATCAACCCAATCGCCTTCGGCCGTGTTCAGACGGGTCAGGAATTGCGTTATTTTCTGGAAAATCAATTCGTGGGCCTTCACGGCATGACCCGGGGGCATTATCTGTTTGAGCCGGATGCCGGAAAGATCAAAGCGTTACTGCATATGTATAATCTTTCGGATGTTCTCCGGAGCGAGGAATTGCTGGTTTTTGGCGGGCAATCAATGGCAGAGCGTTTTGATAGAAAATTCGAGACGCTTCATTATGGCATGCCCGAGATGACCATTGGCGATAATGAGCTTGTGAAGAAACATATTGAACGGTTTAGCCTGTTCATTAATTCGTTAGACGATAAGACGATTGTTCAAGCGTATTATGATACGGACGAATTCCGCCAGCGAAAGGGTCAGATCGCCGCTGGTGATATCATGCCGCGGATACTGATTTACACATGTCGATGGACGACTTTTTTAAAGTATTGCGCGGCTGATTTTGAAAAGGCATTTAAGCGGTTGGGTTGTAAGACATATTTTCAAATTGAGGTCAGTGATGTGCAGGCGCATTACCTGGCAATGGATTGGCGAATATTGTTGAAATTTAAGCCGGATATGATTTTCATGGTGAGTCATGGCCGGCCTTCCGTCAGCCATTTACCAAAGGAAGTTCCGGTGCTGGCGTTTATCCAGGATCGTTGTGGGCCGATACTGGCATTGGAGGATATGACCGATCATATTGAAAGGCATGATATTTTTGCCTGCCATGCCGGTGCGTTACATGATAATCTTCGGGAGAAGAATGTGCCAGCTGAACAGCTTTTTGTTTTACCGGTTCCAGCTGACCCGGAGGCCTTTTATCCATTAGAACGCAACGCCCCGGAAGCGGCAATATTTAGCACAGATGTGGCGTTTGTAAAACATGGCCAACCTCATCCGGATATTGTTTTTGAGGATTTTCTGGACAAAAATATCCGTAACCATGTTGATCGCGAAGCGAGGAAACGGCTCGAGCAGTTATTTGTTGACTTGTATCGTCGTTCTTATCATACTGGCATTAATCACTTGTGCGAACGTGATATGCATGAATTTATGATCAGTGAGATGTCCGGGGCTGTTTCGGTTGATTTCCATGTTATCAGTCAAATGGTGACGCGTTTTAATGTTATCGTCTGTTCGGCATCCTGGCGCAGTCAGTTTCTTGAAGCTTTGGAGCGGTCGGGGATGGATGTTCGGTTATATGGTAAGGACTGGGATAAATATCCGCAACTAAGTCGCCTGAGCCCTGGTCCGGCGGGGCATAAAAAAGAGCTTAATTGTGTTTATAATTTCAGTCGGATCAGTTTACATATTAATCATGTCAATACCATGCATCCGCGGATTGCCGAATGTGGTCTGGCGGGTGGATTTATCATGGCGGCGGATATCCCTGAAAATAAAGACTGGGAATCGGCCCGTAACTATTACCAACCGGACAAGGAGCTTGTGTTTTTTGATGGGCCGGATGATATGGTGGAGAAATGCCGTTATTACCTGGCGCATCGGCAAGAACGGCAGGCTATAGCGGAGAATTTACATAAACGAGTTTTAGCGGAGCAGACAATTGATATTGCCGCCGGCACGATGTTGGATAAGTGGAAACAATTATTGGTAAAACCGTAAAATTATATGAATAATAAAAGAACTGACAAGAGGCCTGATGGGCATGAATTGTGGTTATCATGCCATTATCATGATTATGCTACCTATATTGAGAAACCTTATGTGCTGGGGCCGCATGCCTCCGAGGCACAATACAACGACCCTAAGCATCTGATGTTTACTTTGTCGCGTTATAAATTTTGTGCCAAAATGTTAAGCGGTAAGCGGAATCTTTTGGAGATTGGTTGTGGTGACAGTACGGGGCTGGATCTGGTGATGCATGAAGTTCAGCCTGCGACGTATACCGGTGTTGATTTTGACCATCAAATCATCGAAGATAACCGTAAGCGTTTTGAGCGGTATGCGAACGTGGAATTTTTTGAGCTTGACATGGCAAAAAGCAAACTGCCGGGTCGTTATGACGCGGTTTTTAGTAATGATGTTATTGAGCATGTTTACCGGGAAGATGAACGGGACTTTATGGGCAATATCGTCAAGGCATTAGAGAAGGAGGCGGTTTTTATTATGGGAACGCCGAACGCGTCTGCTGAACAGCATACCGCTGCCAAGAATAAAGTTGCGCATGTCAATTTGAAAGACGCGGCGTCCCTGCGATCGCTCATATCTAAATATTTTCATAATGTATTTATTTTTTCCATGAACGACGAGGTTGTCCATAGGGGGTATTCCCCGATGGCTCATTATCTTTTTGCGATGGGGGTGGGGGTTAAGTGAAAAAGCGAACTGTTGTATTGGTGTATCCTCGATTGGGCGCAGACTCTCGAAACATGAATCTTCATCCGCCGATACCGCTACTTTACCTGGCGAGTATGCTGAAGGATCATGACGTTCAGATCTTTGATCAGCGGGTTGATCGTATTGAACGCTTTGATGAGTTGCTGGGGCGTGATCCCATTTGCGTTGGATTCTCCATTATGACCGGGGTTCAGATACAGTTTGCTCTTGATCTGGCAGAAAAGGTTTGTCAGCGTGGCATCCCAACGGTTTTTGGCGGGGTTCATGCAACGATATTGCCGGAGCAAACGGCGGCTGATCCGCGAGTTGATTATGTGGTGGCAGGTGATGGTGAGCTTCTCTTTGGTCAATTATTGGAAGCGCTGGCCGCGGGTAAAAAACCCAATCGGATATTGGATGGGGAAAGTATGGGGCAGATTGATCTGGATGCGATTCCGGCGTTGCCTTATGATTTAGTTGATGTTGAGAATTACACTCATTCGGCAGTACTTAAGGGTCGGTCTTTACCTTTTTTGTTCAGTCGAGGATGTCCGTACCGCTGTACGTTTTGTTGCAATCCGGTGATAAGTCGCGGGCGATGGCGCAGGATGAGTGTTGATGCTGCGATGAACCAGCTGGATGCGATGGTGTCAAAATACGACCTGGATGGGATATTTTTTCTGGATGAGAATATCACCTCTAACGCGAAGGTGATGAATGAGATTGCCGGTAAGATTGGCGGCCGTTTTCAATGGTATGCTCAGGCGCGCGCTGATTCGCTGTTGAAATATGACCTTTCATTTATGAAAGAGATGGGGGCGTATTGTTTTGGCAGCGGTTTGGAAAGCGGCTCGCCGCGGATACTGGAGCAGATACGTAAAAACGAGACGGTTGAACAATATATTGAAGCGAATCAGCGGTTGGCGGAGGCGGGGGTGGGGATATGGTACAACTATATAACCGGCTATCCGGGTGAGACGGTGGATGAACTGAAAATGACCGTTGACCTGGCGTTGCGGATGCTGGATGAAAATCCTTATGCCTGTAATAATACCTTTTATTTGCTGACACCCTATCCGGGAACGGAAATTGGTGATAGTATGAAAGAAAATATGCCTGATACGCTGGAAGGCTGGGCGGATTTTGGGCGGCATAACTATAATGCCCAATGGCATCCTCCTGAAAACATGAAACGGTATCAGCGTATTGGTTTTTCGTCCAAATTCGTTGGCCGGCGTCTCGCACAGCGGTTCGATAATCCGGATTTGCGCACCCTGGGCGAAGAAATGACCCAAAAATGGCGAGATTTCGACTTTGATAGAGATGATGAATGGGAAGTATTTACCGAACGCGGGTGGAAAATCCTCAAATCTATTTTTGGAGAGGATGCCTATTGATGGGGTTGTTATGGTTTTGTGGCGACTTTTTTGTGAGGCGTAATAGGGGTTGGGTGTTATTTTGTCCGACTGCATATCATGTAAATCTTTAATATGCAAAGGCTTAGGTGTAAGAGAAACAGTGGAATTATTGGGATGGGGCTCTCTGGGATTATCGGAGCCTTCATTTTGCCCCTTATAAAAACTGTTTGACTTTAGGGTTTGGCCAATTATAATGCAGCTATCGTTAAATTATCAAATGATCAAAGTATTTTTAGTGAGGAACGCACAATGCAATGTAAATTGATATCCGTTTGTATGTTATTGGCCGTAATGATGGTATTTAGTGGATGTGAATCGAAAAAGACGTCTCAAGGAGATAATGAAAAAATGATTACGAAAGAAGCTTACGGGCAGGTTGGGGGTAAAGCGGTTGATCTCTACACACTGACCAATAAAAACAATCTTGAAATGAAGGTGACAAACTATGGATGTACGGTCACCTCGCTTAGAGTTCCCGATAAAGAGGGCAACCTTGGTGACGTTGTTCTAGGTTTCACGACCGTTGATCAATACGTGAAAGAAAGCCCCTACTTTGGCTGTGCGGTCGGGCGTTACGGCAACCGGATCGCCCTGGGTAAATTTTCGATCGATGGGACCGAGTACACCCTGGCAACCAATAATGACGCTAATCATCTCCACGGCGGGATCAAAGGCTTTGACAAGGTCATTTGGGATGCCGAGCCCAAAGAGACAGATGACGGTCCGGCCATTGTTTTTACGCACGTCAGTAAAGATATGGATGAAGGCTACCCGGGGACTCTTAATGCGACGATTACCTACACGCTTACGAATGCCAATGCATTCAAAATCGAGTATTCTGCGACAACTGATAAGGCCACGCATTGTAATTTGACACAGCACACGTACTTTAATCTCGCGGGGGATGGTTCAGGCGATGTTCTGGGCCATGAACTGACGCTTCTGGCCGATCATTACACGCCGGTAGACGCCGGCCTGATCCCCACGGGGGAACTGAAGGCCGTAGTGGGGACGCCATTTGACTTTACCAGCCCCCACGCGATTGGCGAGCGGATCGGTGTTCTCAAGGAAGGTGTCAAAAACGGCGGCTACGACCATAATTTCTGTTTGAACAATAAAGCCGGTTCGATGGCCCTGGCGGTCAAAGTGTACGAGCCGAAGACCGGGCGAGTGATGGAAGTTTCGACTACCGAGCCGGGCGTTCAGTTCTACAGCGGCAACTTTCTTGATGGCACCCTGGTTGGTAAAACCGGGAATAAATACCAAACCCATGCGGGTTTCTGCCTGGAAACCCAGCATTTCCCCGACACCCCCAATCAGCCGACCTTCCCGACAACCCTCCTGAAGCCAGGTGAAACCTACCGCCACACGACCCAATATAAATTTTCAGTGAAGAAGTGAGTGGTGACATTGAGATCTAAGTTCTTTTAGATGTAAAAAAAAGGCCTTTGAAATCCTTGTGGCGATTGGGTGACCAGTTAGAATAACAAACGGGCGAATATCTGAAAAGATATTCGCCCGTTTTATTTTGTCCGTTTAGCCATTTGGCATTATGGCTGATCTGTGAGATGGCATTACTCTTTGTGTTCATAGAGATGAACATCACGCTGCGGGAATGGAATGCAGATTCCTTCAGCGTCGAATCGTTTTTTAACGGCCTCATTCACATCAAAAAAGACGTTCCAAAAATCTCGGACATTGACCCAGCCGCGAACGACGAAATTAATGCTGCTATCGGCCATTTCCTTCACCTTGATCAATGTTTCGGGGTCTTTATGTATCCTCTGGTCGTTATCGAGAATGTCCTGTATGACCGTCCGGACCTTGTCCAGATTGTCACTATAACTCACGCCGATAATCCACTCAACCCGCCGGGTGCCTTTTGACGTATAGTTCGTGATGTTATCGTTGGTCAATTTTGAATTGGGGACAATGACCGTTTTGTTGTCCGGCGTTGCCAGAGTGGTTGTAAAAATCTGGATGTCCTCAACGATTCCCATTGTCCCGCCCCCCTCAATGAAGTCCCCTTCTCTGAAGGGATGAAAGAGGATCAAGAGAAAACCGGAGGCGAAATTCCCGAGGGACCCCTGCAAGGCTAAACCGATCGCCAAACCTGCCGCACCGACCACGGCAACAAAGGAGGTCGTCTGAATTCCTGCTTTTGCCATAGCGGCAATAATCACAAAGCCCAGGAGCAGGAAATAGCAGATGCTGCCGACAAAGGAGATGATCGTGCCATCCACTTTCCGTTTTTTCATTATCTTGATGACAATGCCTTTGATAAATATCGCCACCCACCGCCCAATGATCAGTATGACCAGTGCAATCACGAGTTTCAAGCCGCTGGTGGTGGCCCAGGTTGTTATTTGTTCCAATATTTTATCCACAGAAAACTCCTTTCGTTGAAAAGTTCAGAATGACATTGTTGTCAATCCGGTTAAACCATCCGTTTGGCTGGCATGATGCCCCAATCAAGCTGATGGTCCTGTCTACGAACTCACATCATAAAATGTGAACTAAAGAACGCATTGAGTATGATATACCTCCACCCAACCATTTGTCAAGCGAGATCACATTTTTTATCGCGTCATCTGTGATGTGGAAGAGGTCTGAATGGCGATCAGATAACTCTTTGAATTACAAGCCCTTACTCCCATGGCATGGCATCACTAATGGGTGACATTTTATAGTCATTGGGGTCCATTGCCGGCCAGTCGGGCCTGGTTATCTCTTCGACCATGACCTGGGGTGTGATAAAAATGGTCAGTACGCTGTGGCGGATATGAGTTTCTTCTTTTTTGAATAGCGCCCCGATGAGAGGGATATCGCCTAAAATGGGCACCTTAATGACCGCCTTGGTCGCTTCCTGCTGGCGGAGGCCGCCAATGACAATTGTCTGACCCTGGCTGACGGTGACTTCCGTTTTAGATTCCCGGCTGGTCTGTTCAGGTAATCCGGCATCCGGGGTAAAGGTAAAGCTTCCTACCCCGACATCGACGAGTAAATGGATTTTTCCGTTTGGCAAGAGCGTTGGAAGGATCTGCCCCTTGGTATTTGACGAAATGTCACTTTTCTTGACGATCGGTCGTCCGGAGGTGTCATACCCTTCATTGAAGAAGAAATTAACCGTATTGCGGATTTCAATTGAGGATTCTTTTCCACTCATGGCGACCGTTCTGGGATTTGCCAGAATCGTGGCCTGGCCATCTTCGACGAGTGAACTGAGTCGGAGGAAAAACTCTTCGGGCAAACGGCCAACGCCCTGATAGAAGGCCTGGCCGACAACCGGGTAGGTGGTCAACCCGTTTAAAGACTGGGCCGGGGTTAAATCACGAATGGCGTTCCCGACCGGCTGAAAAAAAGCTAAATGATTTTTAGCATAGGTCCAGTCTAATCCGAGTTGGCGATTCGCTTCGTCAGACAGCTCCACGGCCATCAGGTCTACGAGAATATGAGGGCAGGGCGTGTCGATCAGTACGAGGTCTCTTTTGAATTCCGCCAGGACATCGCCGGGTCCCTTGAAGAGGAACAGATTCCGGGAAGAATTGGAGGTAAAATACTTCTGGTAAATGGCCGGTAAGGTTGCCATGGCCTCATCAATCGTCAGATTGACCGGCTGGACGATTTCAGTCACGGCATCGCCATTGCCTGCCATCGGGCCAGTATACACATTGGGCGTTTCGGTTGTCCCGTCCGGTGGCGTTGCCTGTCCATTGGTGTTAATATTTATCATTTCTATTTGATCTTTATCAATCGGTGGCCCGATAGATTCCGTCGCGTTGGGTCCAATCAAACGATCGGGCAAATCGACCCGGTAGACGTCAGGCTGGTAGATGCTCTCGTCCTGGCTGATAATAGTTCCGATGGTCATCAGAATGGAGCGGTTATCGGGTGACCAGGTCACATCGTCGAGGGTACTGCGGCTCTGATTGCCAAGAAATATTTTTCGGTCTTGTTTTTCGCTGACGGTCAGAATATCTTCCATCTGTTCCGATTCAAGATCATAAATGCCCAGATGCCATCGGCGGTTTTCGTATTGCGGTTCAGCCCCCCAATTCTTTACATCCAATTTCTTGTAAAGAAATAGAATTTTAGTACTGTCCCATGACCATCGGCCTACCCGGACATCGTTATATTCGCCATCAATGCGTGGATAGGAGGAGAAGATCGGTTTGTAGCCGCCATGGACCGGATCGATCAAGTACCAGGTACAGATCTTCATTCCCTGGTTATCCAGGCGGAATCCTGTACCGAGTATCCATCGGCCATCATATGCCCAGTATAAATCCGCGAAAAGCAATTGCTTTTCAGTGGAAGGGGAACTGGCTTTGGTAAGATTTCGTGCTTCGGTTCCATCGACTCGGGCGATCCAGCAATCTTCCCGGCCCCCTTGCTGTTCACTTTGGGTCATTTCCAGTGAGCTGGTATAGGTGACCCATTGTCCATCGGGGCTGAAGCTGCAATCATCCTGGCCCACGGATTGTCCGTCCACATTCGTCAGGAGGGTAATATGTTTTCCGAAGGGGTCTACCGTGGCGACATCATAACTGTCACCACTGGCTTCAATCATGAGTGTCATAAGCGGCGGTACGGAATAATTCCAGGCATGTCGACCGGCTTCACCGCGATCGGGTATGAAATGCCAATACTTTCCTGAGTCGATATCCGCCATCCACATCTGGTCATTCCGGGAAGGCTCCGGTTTGACCTGGTACGCCAGATACCGGTTATCCGGAGACCATATGGGGCCATCATATTCATTGATCACATATCGGGGATAGGGAGAGGAGATTGCCTGGCGTTTATCGGTCAATAGATCGTAAACAAACACACCTCCCTGACTTTCTTTAGCGGAGCTATTGGAAAATTCATAGGCGATTTTATTGCCGTTCCATGACCATTCTGCGAAAAACGGATTGCCGATGGGAGAAATGGCCTTTTCCTCGCTCCCGTCCGATTGAATGACAAACAATTGTTTTTGTGTTTTTGATTCATCCCGTACCATGCATATGCTGTTTCCCTGGTATGCCCAGGCGATGGCCCTGGACTTGCCATCGTGGGTTATCGCGGTGAGATTAACCCCATCGGCGATGGTTTCAGCATTCGTGTAACTACTTAAAATAAATGGAGATATGAATAGTAGAAGCAGGAAAAGAGGGGCTTGATTTTTCAAAGGTTTGAGCTTTCTAAGATGTGAAGGAAAAAGAATAGGATCAAAAAAATATAATGAGAATTTATGATAACTACATTATTCTGTTAAGTCAAATCATTTGATTTCTCGGAGATTTGTCTGTAGCATATCATTTTGTTATTTCTGTCACCAGTGTCATAAGTCTTTTTTTAGCCTTTTGTCTGAATTTTAAAAGCTGATCTCTGAGGTAAAAACGACTTGTAACGCAGAATCTATTTTATTTAGAATGGAAAATGAGACAAATATGTCTGAATATTGCACGATCAATGAATGTGAAATGTCACTGCGGGTGCGTTATTACGAGGTTGACCGCCAGAATGCGGTTCATCATAGTACATATCCCCGTTATTTTGAGATGGGCCGTACTGAACTGCTTCGGGTTAATGGCTATGACTACCGGACATTGGAAGATTCCGGGATTGCCTTGGTCGTTGCCCGTCTGGATTGCCGCTATCACGCTCCCGCCCGGTATGACGACCAATTACAGGTCACGACAACTACCGGGAAAATCGACCGGGTACGCCTGGAGCACCTTTACACAATAGTACGCCCCTGCGACAATGTTCTGATCGCCAAGGGGTCAACAATACTTGTTCACGTTGATAAAAATGGGAAACTGCAGTCGCTGCCCGATTTTTTAAGAGCGGCGCCCGACGCGTAAAAATATTGTAAACCCTTTATATATATGAGGTTATAAAGACATGGTGTGCGGGTTTTATTTTTTAAGTTGATTTTTTTTATAATATGTCGTAATATCTATATATTGAAACCTTACGATATATAGACACGGAAGTATGATTATGAAAACATTAGACAACTTGCTATCCAAAGAGGCCCTTGAACGGGCCGCCGAGTGCCTGAAGGTTATGGCTCATCCCGTTCGTTTGCGAATTGTTGATGTCTTGATGCAGGGTGAATTTGCCGTGCATGAGATAGCCGAATTTTGCCAAACGACGCCCAATCAGACCTGTGAGCATCTTCGATTACTCAAGGGTCATGGTTTGCTTGATAGTGACCGGCGGGGTAGAACCGTTTATTACACGATTAAATCTCCTCAATTACCCGGTCTGCTGAATTGTATCCGCAGTCAGTGCGCTACCCATAACTGACGCGGGGTCGCCGGTATTTCGGCGTCTGTTTTTGGCATTTTAAAAGGCGCATCTGGATTTTTAAAATCACTTTTGAGGTGTGAACCCTAACCACGAAGTTCACGCTATTTATTTTTAACAACTATTTAAAGAGATCGGAATCATATCCATGTCAGAAAAACAGCGAATCGTAATCGTTGGGGGCGTTGCCGGTGGGGCATCCGCCGCCGCTCGCCTTCGTCGTCTTAGCGAAGATGCCGAAATCATCCTGTTCGAACGGGGCGACTATATTTCATTCGCCAATTGCGGCCTTCCCTATCACATCGGTGGGGTGATCCCTGAACGAAAACGATTACTTGTTCAAACCCCCCAATCGTTTAAAAATCGTTTTAATGTTGATGTTCGTGTTCATTCGGAGGTCACCTCGATTGACCGCGTCCTGAAAGAAGTGACTGTAACAGACCGAAAAACAGATCGTGTTTATACTGAGCGATATGACTCGCTTATTCTCAGTCCCGGGGCTGAGCCGGTGAAGCCGCCGATTCCTGGCCTGGATAATGATAACGTTCTGACCTTGCGTAACATGGCCGATATGGACGCGATCAAAAAGATCGTTGATTGCAACGCGCTGTCCCATGCGGTGGTTGTTGGTGGCGGTTACATCGGGCTGGAAATGGCTGAAGCCCTTCGTGAACGGAACATTGATGTGACGTTGGTGGAGTTGGCCGATCAGGTTTTCAATGTCATTGACCCTGAAATGGCCGTGGCCGTTCAGCAGCAGCTTCAGTTACACGGCATTAAATTATATCTTAAAACGTCGGTTGATTCAGTGGAGCAAGAAGGGGGGGTTCTCCATGTGCAGCTCAGTACAGGTGAAACCATCCAAGCCGGCCTGATGGTCATGGCCATTGGCGTGAAACCGGAAACGACGCTTGCAAAAAAAGCAGGACTCGAGATCGGGGAGCGTGGTGGTATTTCGGTTAATGAAAGGATGCAAACCACGGATCCGGCGATCTATGCGGTGGGGGATGCTGTTGAAGTGAATGATTTTGTTGGCGGGTTCAAATCGCTGGTTCCATTAGCGGGGCCAGCGAATCGGCAGGGGCGAATCGCGGCCGATCATATTTTCGATCGGGCCAGCGTCTATCGGGATACCCAGGGGACCGGGATCTGCAAAGTATTTGATATTGCGGTGGGCATGACCGGCCTGAGTGAAAAGATGCTCGGGCGGATGGGGATCCCCTACGAGAAGATCTATATTCATCCAGCCAGCCATGCCGGCTATTACCCTGGCGCGGCCCAAATTTCTCTTAAGCTGCTATTTGACCCGGAATCGGGGAAAATTCTTGGTGCCCAGGCAACAGGGGCCGGCGGAGTGGATAAGCGTATTGATATCCTGGCGGTTGCCATTCGTGCGGGTCTGACGGTTCACGACCTCAAAGATCTGGAGCTATGCTATGCCCCGCCCTTTGGCTCGGCGAAGGACCCGGTTAATTACGCCGGTTTTGTCGCTTCAAACGTTATCAATGGCGATGTTTCGGTGTGCCATGTTGAGGATGTCGTTGGGGCCAATGGCGATATTATTATTCTGGATGTTCGTACATCGGCTGAAGTGATGGGCGGTACGATTGCGGGGGCTGTAAATATCCCGCTTGACGATTTACGTGGCCGTTTGGGCGAACTTGATAAAAATAAAGAGATCCTGGTTTATTGCCAGGTTGGCCTTCGAGGCTACCTGGCCTGTCGCATATTAACGCAAAACGGGTATCAATGCCGCAACCTTACCGGGGGTTATAAAACGTATAAAGCCACCCTGGCCGCACAATCCCCTTCCGGCCCAGACCTTGTACCAACGATGGAAGCGTCGAGTCGGGAAATAACCTCTGACAGCGGCGAAGTGGATGAACGATCAAAGACTATTAACACCGAATCACAAGCGACTTTGGTAAAAACAATCGATGCCTGTGGTTTGCAGTGTCCGGGCCCTGTTATGGAGATCAATAATGAAATGGCAAACCTTCAGCCGGGTGAATCGCTTACCGTCGTTGCCGATGATCCTGGTTTTGCTGCTGATATTCCTGCGTGGTGCCAAAGCACGGGGCATAAACTAACACATCTCACTCCCCAGGCGGGTGGGAAATATGCCGCGACGATCGTCAAGCGGCCACCGGCTGCCTGTCCGGCTCTTGCCGAGTCATCCCAGGCCGTCAAGCAAAAAACAATGGTTGTATTCAGTGGTGATTTTGATAAACTTATGGCCTCGTTCATCATCGCTAATGGGGCGGCGGCCATGGGCAGTAAGGTTACGATGTTCTTTACCTTCTGGGGGCTCAATGCCTTGCGGAAATCTAACCCCCCGAGCATGAAGAAAACGTTTATCGAACGGATGTTTGGATTGATGATGCCCCGGGGGGCCGATAAGCTGACCATGTCTCAAATGAACATGGGCGGGATGGGCCTGGCGATGATCAAAGGGAT
>JAIPFO010000053.1 GCA_021736565.1 Phycisphaerae bacterium
CGCAAAGATCTGCAATGTCGCACCTCGAACGGTGTCAAAATGGTTTGATTCGGGTCAGTTGCGGGGATATCGGATCCCTGGCAGCAAAGATCGTCGAATCCCCATGAGTCACCTGATGCGTTTTATGCGGGCTTATGGTATACCGCTGAATGGTTTGGATGGCGGTCTGACGCGGGTTCTGATGGTGGATGATAAGCCAGAGTTTCGAGATGTATTAACCCAGGAACTGGAAAAAGATGGCCGTTATGAGATCGAAACCGCGGAGGGTGGTTTTGACGCCGGTTTGATTGCCGAGCATTTTCGGCCTCACATCATTTTCATAGATCTGATGGTCGAAGATATCAGCGTCAAGCGGATCTGTCATATTATCCGGGAGAACGCAGAGCTGCAGGGTACGCGAATTGTCGCGATCACCTCAAGTTTGACTGAGGGTGAAGGGCAGGCGCTTTTGCAGCAGGGATTCGACGCATATCTGTTCAGGCCCTTTGATGTGAAACAGATGATCGAATGCATTGATGACGCGTTGGCGATCGTGTACTAATTGTAAAGAGAAATTGCCGCCAGCGTCTTAATTATTTTGAGCATCCATTTTAAGCGTCTTAAAGACCGATATATCGCTGTAAAATTGACTTTTGGCGTGGTCTTCAGTCCATGGCGATGGGGAGCAGAAATAATAGCCCCATTGGACTCGATCTCAAGAGGCGTCCGTTCATAAAAGAATAAAAATAAGATTTGGCTCGATACCGCCTTGGAGGCAACACGCCAGTGTTAAAAGGGGTAGTATGCGAGATCCATAGATCCAGGGCCGTCGTTTAAATACGACGGCCTTTTTTATTGCGCCTTTTTTTTATTGCGTCTTGTGGAAAGGGGGGGCGTGGGTGTGGCCGGCCTGTCCATTATCATTTTGACGCGGGCGTATGTATGGCTAGCGGGTCTGGCGAAGTGTCATGCGTTTTCGTGTCCATCGCATGAGTCCGAATCCGAGTATTGCCAGAGAGAATGTGGCGGGTTCTGGGACTGTATTCAGTGGCGTTTCCTGGTAGCCACATGAGCTCAATCCGCCATTTATATCCACTTTAAAGGGCGAATTATGGATATCCTTAATGACCAGGTTATCGATCGTAAAAGGGGTATTGTTCAGGTCGACCTGGAATTCATAAATGGATTCGAAGACCCAATCGGGCTCGACGGAATTTTCATAACGGTAGGCAACGCTGCCATTATTTTCATCAGCGACAAATTTGGCAATGGGTGAGGAGGCGGTCTGGTCCATTGTTTTTTCGTCCCCACCGAGTGGGAAGTATGTTTCGTTTGAGCCAAACCGGCTGTAGTTGTATCCCATGCTGGTGGCGGTGCTGATCACCGCGCCGGTGGTTATTGTGCCATCTTTACCATTGACGCCAAAATCGCCATAGCCCGTTATGCTCTTTTTATCTTTGACTGAGGCGAAGTAATCGACCGTAAAGTCAATGACCGGGGTGGCATGGTCGGATCCGAGGATTTGGAACCTCGCTCTGTCGGAATTGGCCAGGTCTTTTAATGTGTGTGTTTTATGTCCCCAACCCGAGGTGCCGATGCCATTGCCCTTTCCTCCAATTTTGGGTGAATAGGCGTTATCGACCAGGCCGAGGGACTGGATGACAGCGACCGAGAGGATCTGGCCATTTTGATGGGTCAGGACCCGGCCCGATAAGTCGTTTGAGATGCCATTATAGGAAACAGCATAGCTGTTGGTGTACCCTTCGGAGAGGTCGAACATGCCATCGATAACCGGGCTTGCCTGGGCGATAGGGGCGTTGGCATAGATGGTCAGAAGAAGAATTGAGGTCAGGGTCTTAAGCATTTTTGATGCCTGTTTTCTGTGTCTTAAACGCTGGTCCGTCTTTGGCAGACTGATTTTTAACGTGCGAGTCGTAATTAGAATTGTTCTGAATGTCATACTGCTTTCCTTTTTTACATCTGATTTCGGCATCTAAAAGGGTGAAATCAGATACGAAAATCGATTTTTGACGTGGGAGTTCATAGCGTCGTCGGCGTCAAAAGTATTTTGAGAGTTCATTTATCGCATCATAAAGGCTGATTTAACGTTTCAAAATCGACTTTTGATGCGACCTTCAATGTAATAATATAATACGCCGACTTATAATGCAAACCGCCTCTTTTTTTTTATAGGGTTACAAGGCAGGTTTTTAAGAATCTTTTGACCAATACATCTTTAGTTTGTATTATTGTAGTCAAAGTTGACGCCAGCGTCATAAATATTTTTGGAGCCCATTTTTCGCATCTTAAAGACGGATATATCACTCCAAAATTGACTTTTGACGTGGACATAATGTTTCATGCAATGCATGCGTATAGGATGTACAGTAGCCTTGAAAGTCCATAAGTGTTTATGAAGTAAGGATTGAAATGATGAATTCGAGAGAACGTCTTATAGAGACAATTCACCACAGGCAGCCCGATCGGCTGTGTGTCGATTTTGGGGCCGGGGGTCAGACGGGTATGGGGGCGGGTGCTGTTTACCGGCTCCGGAAGGCCGTGCTGGGCGAAGATCCTGAATTCAGGGTCAAGATCATCGAGCCCTTTCAGATGCTCGGTGAGATCGACGAGCCCTTACGTCAGGCACTTGATCTGGATGTTGTGGGGGTCAATCCACGAACGAACATGTTTGGTTTTGCCGATACGGGCTGGAAGCCGTTTGAGATGTTTGATGGCACCCCGGTTTGGGTGCCTGAGAACTTTAACTATACCTATGACAAAAATGGTGGGGTTCTGATGTATCCAGAAGGGGATGTAAATGTTGCCCCTTCGGCTGTGATGCCAGAGGGGGGCTACTTTTTTGACGCCCTTAATCGTCAGGGTGCGATTGATGAAAGCAGGCTGGACCCGGCGGATAACTGCCAGGAGTTTGGCATTCTGTCCGATGAGGACCTTCAGCATTTTAAGGCCCTGGCGTTGGATTATCATACGAATAGTGACTATGGTGTGTATATGACCCTACCGGGGGCGGCTTTTGGTGATATTGCCCTGGTGCCCGCCACATGGGCGAAGTCGCCCAAAGGTATTCGTGACGTTGCTGAATGGTATATGTCCACCTCCTCGCGGCGCGACTATGTCTATGAGGTCTTTGATCGACAGTGCGAGATCGCTCTGAAGAACATTGAATTACTTGCCGAGACGGTGGGGGAGAGGGTTCAGGTTGTTTTTGTGAGCGGCACGGACTTTGGCTGCCAGACGGGCCTGATGGTATCGCCTAATAGTTATCGGGACTTGTATAAGCCATTTCAGAAGAAGGTCAATGACAAGATACATGAATTGACTGACTGGAAAATCTTTATCCATTCCTGCGGCGGCGTTTATGACATTATCCCGGATATTATAGAAGCGGGTTTTGATATTCTCAACCCGGTCCAGTGTTCGGCTGAGGGGATGGGTGCCGAACGATTAAAGCGAGAGTTTGGTGATGATATTGTCTTTTGGGGGGGCGGTGTGGATACCCAAAAGACCCTGCCTTTTGGGACCCCTGAGGAGGTTTATAAGGAGGTTTGCGGCCGAATCGAGGTTTTTGCCCGTGGCGGCGGTTTCGTCTTTAATAGCATTCACAATGTTCAGAGCGACGTGCCGGTTGAAAATATGCTGGCGATGTTCAATGCGATCAAGGATTGTCGCTAACACTTAGCGTTTTTCAATTTCAAAAGTACCCCCATTGAGGAATCTAATATGGCACATGAGGAAAAGTATACGTTTAATATCAAATATCTTCTCGGGATATCAATGGTCTCGGCACTGGGCGGTTTGCTATTTGGCTACGACCTGGTTGTGATCGGTGGGGCCAAGGCATTCTATGAGCTCACCTTTGGCCTAACCTCTCCTGAGATAAAGGGCTGGGCGGTTAGCAGTTGTATTGTCGGCTGTATTATCGGTGCGATGGGCGTCGGCAAGCCGGCGGATCTTTATGGTCGAAAGCGGCTTTTAATTCTCTCGGCGGTTCTGTTCTTTATCTCGGCGGTTGGCACGGGCTATGCCCCAACCTTTACCGCCTTTGTGCTCTTCAGGCTTCTCGGGGGTATCGGGATGGGGATCGCCTCAACGCTCTCACCGATGTACATTGCCGAGGTGTCGCCGGCCTCTCTTCGAGGCCGTTTTGTGGCTTTAAACCAGATGACCATTGTTATCGGGATTCTTTTGGCACAGCTTGTCAACTATATTATACTCGAATCTCACCCGATCCCCCAGGCCCTTAGCGATGACCGAACGATCGTTTCGATCATTAATGACGCGATTACGGTCCAAAAGAAGAAAGCTGAAGAGGAAAAGTCGTCCGCGGTCCTAACGATACAAACCCAGGGCCTTCTTTCGGAGGAACAGGCCGAGCGGGTTGCCAGCGGTAAGTTTCTGGCGTCATTACCGCTCTCTATTGCTGACCCTCTGGCTATTAATAAAGAATTACAAAAGGAGAAGGCTCAGGTTGCCCTCTTGCATATCGATGGGCTTGTTCAATATTATGATGAACAGTTGAATAAAACATGGAACGGTCAAACGGGTTGGCGGATCATGTTTGTTGCTGAGGCGCTCCCGGCGTTTTTATTCTTTTTCTTTATGTTCTTTGTTCCCAATAGCCCCCGGTGGCTTTGCCGCATGGGCCGGGGAGAAAAGGCGAAGGGAATTATGGCAACGGTCGGTGGAAGTGAATATGCCCAAACGAATCTTGAAAGTATCAATCAGACCTTGAGTTCAGAATGTAATAAAAATGAATTCGCTGAACTGTTTAAGCCTAAAATGAGAAAAATAATGATCATTGGTATCATTCTTGCGATATTCCAGCAGTGGTGTGGTATTAATGTTGTCTTTAATTATGCCCACGATATTTTCAAGGCCGCCGGTTATGGTGTCAGTGGTGTGATGTTCAACCTGGTCATTGTTGGTGCCACTAACTTTCTATTTACGATCGTGGCAATGCTGACCATCGACAAGCTGGGCCGCCGGCTGTTAATTTTGTGGGGATCGGTGGGGCTGGCTATCGCCTATACACTTGTCGGATTCTGTTACTATCAGCATCTTCAAGGTGTTGTGGTGCTCTTGCTGGTTCTGCTTGCGATTGCCTGCTTCTCGACCACTCTTGGCCCGGTGATGTGGGTTCTGATCTCGGAGATCTTCCCGAATCGCGTTCGTGGCCTGGCAACCTCTATTGCCGTACTCTCACTATGGGTTGCCAATTTTGTTCTCAATTATACTTTTCCCATCATTAAAGATGCATTCAATATTGAAGTTCTATTCTGGATCTATGCCGCGGTATGCGTATTTGGTGCGATTTTCATTAAATACTGTATTCCGGAGACCATGGGTAAAACATTAGAAGAAATCGAACATGAGCTGGTGGGATGAGCATGTCGTCTATTGGAAATTATTAATCAGATAGAAAGGTAAATAACGATGGAATTATTCAGGCGAATTATGTTGGAGGCCTTTAGGGCTTTTATGTTTGCTTGTATGGTGGCAGGTTTTACGGCCGTTTCTGGTAAGGCTGAGGCTGGGTCGGGGCCGAATATTATTTATATCCTGGCCGATGACCTGGGGTATGGTGATCTGAGCTGCTATGGTCAGAAGAAATTTCAAACGCCCCATATTGACAGCCTGGCATCTGAAGGGATGAAGTTTACGCAGCATTATTCGGGCAGTACGGTTTGTGCGCCGTCACGCTGTTCGCTGATGACGGGGCTGCATACCGGCCATTGCCAGGTTCGCGGCAACAGGGAAGTGAAACCTGAAGGTCAGGCCCCGATGGCGGCCGGGACGGTGACGATTCCAACGCTGCTGAAAAAAGCCGGCTATACCAGCGGGATGTTCGGTAAGTGGGGTTTGGGGGCTCCGGGTTCGGCGAGTGACCCGATGGTGTTTTTTGACGAATTTTACGGCTATAACTGCCAGCGGGAGGCCCATAATTTTTATCCGGGGCATCTCTGGCATGGTCGAGAGCGGGTTGAGCTTGACGGCAAGACCTATTCGCATGATTTGATCATGGGGGCGGCTAAGAAGTTCATTAGCGATAATAAAGATAAGCCGTTTTTCTGCTATATGTCGATCACCATTCCGCATGCCGCGATGCACGCCCCTAAGGCGCTGCATGATAAGTATCGCAAGAAGTTTCCACAATTTGAGGATAAGATCGGTCGGTACAGTGGGCCGAAGGTGCAAAATCCGGTCGCGGCATTTGCGGCCATGGTCGAACATATGGACCATGGTGTCGGTGAAGTGCTGGGGTTACTGAAGGAACTGGGGATCGATGACAAGACGATGGTGATCTTTACCAGTGATAATGGGCCTCATCGCGAAGGTGGCCACGATCCGGCATTTTTTGATAGTAATGGTCCGTTGAAAGGGATTAAACGCGATTTGTATGAAGGCGGCATCCGGGCGCCGATGCTGGTGCGATGGCCGGGCAAGGTTAAGGCCGGGGCGGTGACGGATCATATCAGTGGTTTTTGGGATGTTCTGCCGACCTTTATGGACTTGGCGGGTGTTGGTACGCCTGCGGGTACAGATGGGATTTCAATGGTGCCGACGCTGTTGGGGACCGGTGGTCAGCGTGAGCATCCGTATATGTATTGGGAATTTCATGAAGGCGGTGGAAAACAGGCCGTTCGTGTTGGTCAATGGAAGGGGGTTCGGTTGAAAGTAAAGAAAAATCCTGACAATCCAATCGAGTTATATGATTTGAGCAATGATTTGGGTGAAACGAATAATATTGCAGATCAGCATCCAGAGATTGTAGAAAAGATGAAGGTCATAATGACCCAGGCAAGAACGCCGAATGAGGTGTTCAAGTTTTTTGCTTCTGAGAAAGAATGATGATGTTCGTTTAGCTAATCGGGTATGAACTGCTTATAAACAAAGCCCTCGAATTACAAGAATTCGAGGGCTTTTTTGATTAATAGATATAGCAGTGATGGGCAATGTAAAATTTGTGTAAAACTTTTTCTTGTAGAAACTTTTTCGGTTTAATATCTTTGTTTTTGGGGTAAAAATAGCGATTCGTGAGATTTTTCGATGGAATTACGATTTTTCTCGTTATTCTGGCTTGACAATTACGATTCTTCTCGTATAGTTTAATTAGTGACAGTAAACAGAGCAATTTTTGACGCCAGCGTCATAAGTATTTATGATGCGTATTTCCCGCATCTTAAAGGCCGATTTTTTAGACGAAAATCGACTTTTGACGTGAGCATCATTTTTGACGCGGTAGTCATCTTTATAGGAGTTAAATATGTCAAATCAACAATTTCCACAGCCGACCGATGGTGAGCTTGAAGTTCTCAGAGTTCTCTGGGATAACGGGCCAAGCACAGTCAAGCAGGTCCATGAGGCGATCAATAAGACCAAGCCGATTGGATATACGACAACACTCAAGGTGATGCAGGTGATGCTCGAAAAAGGTCTTCTTATCAGGAACGACTCGAAGTACAGGCACATTTATACGCCGGCGGTGTCGGAAGAAATGACGCAGGGGCAGTTGCTGACTGATTTTCTGGATAAGGCGTTTTCGGGTTCGGCGGAGAAGCTGGTGATGCAATTGATGTCGGCCAAGAAGCTCTCAGCCAAAGAGCGGGCGAAAATCACAAAAATTCTCACTGATATTGAGAGGAAATAGGCATGGAATTTTTAGAGAATGTTCTTTCACAGGGTATGGTTCAAAGGCTTGGCTGGATGCTGGTTCATTTTGTCTGGCAGGCTTCAGTGGTTGCACTGTTTTTAGGGATTCTGTTAAAACTGTTGCGCAAGTCTTCGGCCAGCTTGCGTTATGTCGTTTCCTGTCTGGCTTTAGTCATGGTGGTTTCGCTGCCTGTGATAACATTGAGCCTGATATCGGTGGTCGAGCCTGATCTGGCAATAGAAATTTCTCCTGCAGCAGATCCTGAGACTGAGTTGGTGGCTATTACTCCAGCACCAATTGAAATTGAGCAATCTGTCAATTTAGTAATACCTGCGATTGAAGCAGGGACTCCTGTCAGTCGTATTTCAGCTTCTCCGGTGATTCCTTTGAGGCAAAGAATCACCGAAATCCTTGAGCCATGTCTGCCTTATGCGGTGATGCTATGGCTTGTGGGCGTGCTTGGTCTTTCTGTATGGTATTTAGGCGGCTGGACGCAATTGCACCGATTAAGGCAGAAACTGGTTAAGCCTGTCGATGAGACTTTGCGAGGTAAATTCAGAGAAGTGGCAGGTGTTTTGGGTGTCAAGAGGGCGGTAGAGCTTATGGAATCCGCACTCATCCAGGTTCCTACGGTCGTTGGCTGGCTCAAGCCGGTCATACTCCTACCGGCCAGTGTGATCACCGGCTTTAGTGCCGATCAGCTCGAAGCGATACTCGCGCACGAACTGGCCCATATAAAGCGATGCGATTACCTGGTCAATATGCTCCAAACCGGGGTGGAGATATTGGGATTTTACCATCCGGGTGTGTGGTGGGTTTCAAAGAAGATCAGAATTGAACGGGAAAACTGCTGTGATGATATTGCCGTGAAGGTCAGCGGCGACAGCATAGGTTATGCCAAAACCCTCGCTTTATTTGAAGGTATTAAAACCGGGCAGTCTGAGATGGCCGTTGCTGCAAGTGGTGGTAGTCTGTTTGAGCGTATTTGTCGATTGATCCAGAAAGATTCAACCAGTATCAAGGCCGATTGGAAGCCCTCTGTTGTTGTGGCTCTATTTGTCATAGCACTTCTAATACCCATAGGCTGTGCTTTAACAGCAGGTTCAGACGAAAAAAGTGATGTGAAGGTTGAGGGAATTGAACGTTGGGGCCAGGCGGTTCGTGGGTTAAAGTGCTCTGTTGAGATGAATGCCCGCAAATATCGCGTTGGCGACCCTGTAACAATTAAAGTGAATCTCAAAAATATCACGAACGAGGCTGTCAATTTTTACTATCAGGATCTCTATGCAGCCGAGAGTCTTATTGTCGAAAATCAAAAGGGCGAAGTTGTAAATATTAGTCGAACTGCAGTACAGTACGATTGGCCGTTGGGGAAGGAATTTGTCCGCCTTATTGAGCCAGGTAAAACATTTACCCATCAGATAAAAGGGCGTGTGAAGTACAAGTTTCTAACGGCTGAGCAACTGCGAGAAGGGGTGTCCCGGACGCTGTTGATCGATTTTCATGATGTTGTTTGTCATATTACCGAGAAAGGCGAGTTTTCGGCGAGATTGCGACTTGATCTCGGTGAGGTAGCCGTCAACAGGTCGAAAATGGGTGGCGTTGACGATATATGGACCGGTACGCTGGAGTCCAATAAAGCGACGTTCAACGTTGAAACCATGCCGCGTAAGGAACTGGATAAGGCAATAGACGCACTGCGTATAGGCAATGATGATGAGGTCGCCGAAGCGATCGAAATACTCGGGGCCAATGCGGGCAAAAAGGCCGTAAGGCAGCTTATGGAAATTCTGAAAGGCGGCAGTAATCTGCATATGCGCAAGGCAGGTAAAGCGTTGATCCAGATTCAAGACACCTCGATAGTACCTGAGTTGATCGAAATGTATGAAAAACCTGCCCCGAATGATAAGACAGCCAGAGAGTTTAAATATGTTGTCATGAATGCTATTGGAAATCTCCAAAGCAAGCAAAAGGCAAATGAGAGATTTATGGAAATTCTTAAGTCAGATGCTCCTTTCAATGAAATCTATTATGCCGCTGAGCAATTGGCACTGGCTGAATATAAGCCTGCTCTGCCTGTCATGATCGGGCTTTTAAAAACGGATGATTCCCGCAAGCGGGGTGCGGTCATGTCTGCACTGGAGATTTTTGGGCATCGACTGCAAGGTCAAAACAGAAAACTGGTTTTCGAAAAACTATTGGAGATGATGAAAAACGATCCTGACAAGGGGATTCGTAAACGAGCCGTTAAGGCCTCGGCGATGGTCGGAGGCGATTCGGCGTCGCCGCATCTTATCGAAGCCCTCAAAGGTCCCGATCCACAGGTCGCCCTCAGCGCCATGATCTACCTGGGAACGTACGGGTCCGCCGAGGCGATTGCCCCATTGCAAGAGTACGCAGGAAAACTAAAAAATGAAAAATCCAAAAAGAGAGTCCTCGAATCCATAAAATTCATTCGCCAAAGAACCGGCGGCGTTAAGTTTGCTGGAAATAAGATAAGCTGGGGCGAGGTGGTTGACCGGTTGCAGCTTGGATTAGGCTATGATATACCCAAAAGTTCATACCGTCAGGGCGAACGTATCCGCTTCAACGTCTTTGTCCGCAATAACAGCAACAAGGTTATCAACCTCGTGCATCATGGCTTGCTGGGACATTGGCCAATGATATTGAACTCACACGGAAATGCCATGCAAGTAAACCAACTGCCGTTTGACCGTCCGGTCCAGGTATATTATCTATCCTTGTCCCCGGGTGAGATCAAAGAAGTTGGAACCCAGTATTTGCAATTAGACGCAGATCCGCAAGAGAAACCCGGCAGGGCAGACCCAAATCCATACTGCTACCTGACCCCGGGAAAATACAAAATCGAACAGTCATTTTCTTTTAGAGAGGATGCCAAGGCAAACTTCCACGGGCAACTCACCACCGGAAAATTAGCGATAGAAATCCTGCCGAAAGCTCAAAAAACTGCTGAGCAGATCAAGAAGGAAAAGCGAGATAAGCGGGTCAAGGAGCTCTTTGGCATGTATGTTCGCGGTGAGCCGATGCTCGAAGAAGAGTCCACTACTTTATTTTTAGACGATAATATCCCGAAACTATCCTGGTCGGATATACCTGTCCTTCTTCAATTGGCCGAAAGCGACAGGGCGCTGGAAGGTATGCCCAAATTAGGAATTTCATCATATATCGGAGGTGAAGGTCGAGAAGGGATGGTCGCCTTATGGTTGATTGATGCACTTATTAAAAAGCAGGTTGCAGCGATGATGGAATTGCAAGGGGGCAATGGCCGGCTGACTAACCATGGGCTGGGGCTGAATCCAATCTGTTTAAAGGGAAACATGTCTGTTAAGGAATGTGAAAATTCGCATGAAATTTACCGGGAGGTACTCAAGTTATACCAGCGGTGGTGGCAGATGGCTTGCTATAAAGCCCCTGGTGAAGCGGCGATATTCGACCCTCTGGAGCTGACTGACATCCAATGGGTCGGCCGGCAACAGTGGGAACGCCACCTGGACATTGAGATATTCAAAAAAGTTACTGATGCAGGTATTGCCGGACAAAGAATTGTCCATGAATTGCAGTATCACAAAGAGAGTAACAAGTATCGCCCCGGAAAAAAGGTGAGAACAATTTATTATGCCTTAAAGGATCCGGTGTTTCGAAAATCCCCATTCACAAAAGAAATGTTGGAAGTTCAAAAAATAGTCCTTCACTTCTACGATGATAAGGGCGTGAACGTCAAAAACAGGGTGGTGTTTCCTTCTGGCAAAGCCAGTGAGGATGAGATAAAATCCTCAGTCACCTTCAATTCGCGTTCAGAAGAAAAGGCCGTTAAGGAAACAGGTGTTAATATATATCTGCTGGAAGATGATTCCATAAGTATTTTGTGATCCCATGATTCTGGTGAGTACATTTGTCCTTTTTTATTGTGATCGATTTATCACGATGCCGTTGCAGGGCTGTTAGAATTCAATCCCCATTATTTTATTGACTTTCGAGGTCCTATCTGAGAGTGTCTATTATTGACGCCAGCGTCATAAGTATTTTTGATGCCCATTTCCCGCATCTTAAAGACGGATATATCGCTCCAAAATTGACTTTTGACGTGGACATCATTATTGTACGCTTTCGTACTTTTTATTTTTGAATTGTTCATTTGTTATTGATGCAGGGCTGTTAGAATGGATTTTGAAATATTTATCGTCACATCGGGTCCTATCCCGTTGTTACCTTTTATTCCGTTTGTAAGCCACCGCCCTGCGGCAGAATGAATCAGGACGCTAGAAAGTGCGAAAGTCAACTTATTCAAATATCATGTAAAAGCCCTGCTGCAGACGGCATCGGGGCACTAAAAATCGCAAAATTCAACCTGGAGGCCCATTATGAAAAATCTTATGTTTGTCAGTTTAGTTTTGGTTTTTACATCGTCATGTCAATTAGTGCCTCAACGGCCGTTGAAGAGTTTATTTAATGGTAAGGATTTGAGCGGGTGGCATGTGGATGTTCCCAAGATGGATAATGATTCAGGCGTTAAGAGTCCGTTCATCGTTCGTCATGGTGTGTTAGTGAGTCTGGGGACGCCCAGGGGGCATTTGATCACCGATGCGGTCTATGCGAATTACCAGCTGGCGGTTGAGTATCGTTTTGCCGGCAAGCCGGGGAATTGCGGGGTGCTGGTCCACGCATCGACGCCGCGGGTGCTGTATGAGATGTTTCCCCAATCTATCGAGGTGCAAATGGAGAGTCAGGATGCCGGTGATTTCTGGTGTATTGGCGAGGATATTCGCGTGGATAATATGGAAGTTCGCCGCGGTCCAAAGGAAAAATGGGGCACCACGCAGGGTAAAAACCGTCGGATCAAAAACCTGACCGATGGCTCGGAAAATCCGGTGGGTCAGTGGAATACCATGGTGATCAAATGCTTGAATGATGAAATAATGGTCTGGGTAAACGGCGAGTTGGTGAATCATGGTTATGATTGTACCGTCAGTAAAGGTCAGATCGCCTTACAGGCCGAAGGGTCGGAAGTTGAATTCAGGAAGCTGCAATTGACGCCCATTACAAAATTTTGACATCATGGTTAAGGATTATGATCAAGATACGGCAGTCGCCGGGGTCATATCCCGATAGATCGGGAGTTGAAGCTCAATTTCCGCATCTTAGAGGACGATTTGGACGATGTGAATTGACTTTTGACGTGGGAATCACTATTGACTTTTGAGCACTGTTTGAGATGGATTAACTTTTTAACGTAGCCAGAAAAAAAGCCCCCGAATCATGTGATTCGGAGGCTTGTTTTTTATGAAGGGTAAGCTTTAGTTATTTAGAGCTTACTTTTTTTCATTGAGAACGGCCTGTGCGGCTGCCAGACGGGCGATAGGCACCCGGAACGGTGAGCATGAGACGTAGTTCATGCCGACTTTGTAGCAGAATTCGATACTGGCGGGGTCGCCGCCGTGTTCGCCACAGATACCGATCTTGAGGTTCTTCTTGGTGGCCCGGCCGCCGGCGATACCGAGTTCAACCAGTTTGCCGATACCGGTCTGGTCGAGGCTCTGGAACGGATCCTGCTCGTAGATGCCGAGTTTGGTGTATTCCCCGAGGAATTTACCGGCATCGTCCCGACTGAAGCCCATACCCATCTGGGTCAGGTCATTGGTGCCAAAGCTGAAGAATTCGGCTTCGGTGGCCACTTCGTCAGCGGTCAGCGCGGCGCGAGGTACTTCGATCATGGTACCGATCAGGTATGTGAGTTTGGTTTTCTTCTCGGCGAAAACCTTATTGATCTCATCGACGACATGTTCTTTGACAAAGGTCAGTTCCTTGACGGTACCGATCAGTGGGATCATGATCTCAGGGACGACCTTCTTGCCGCGAGATTTCTTCGAGACATTGATGGCCGCTTCGATAATGGCACGGGCCTGCATACGAGCGATTTCCGGATAGGTCACACTCAGGCGACAGCCGCGATGGCCCAACATGGGGTTGAACTCATGGAGGCTTTCGACCATGGCTTTGACCTGAACGGGTTTGATCTTCAGGCGGGAGGCCATTTCTTTCTGGCTTTTGGCGTCCTGAGGCAGGAATTCATGCAGCGGGGGATCTAACAGACGCACGGTGACCGGCAGGCCGACCATGGCTTTGAAGATCCCTTCAAAATCTTTCCGCTGGTAGGGCAACAATTTTTTGAGGGCGCCTTCGAATTTGTCCTTAGGATCCTTAAACTGTTTGTTGAGTTCGGCCAGTTCTTTGGGATCATCGCAAGCGGCGATCTGCTCTTTGAGGTTTTTGTAGTCTTCAGCCGAGAGGATCATCTGTCGGACCGGCCAGATGCGTTCCCCTTCGAAGAACATATGTTCGGTTCGGCAGAGGCCGATGCCTTCGGCGCCGAACTTGATGGCCCGGGCCGCATCTTCAGGGGTGTCGGCATTGGTGCGAACGCCCAGTTTACGAATTTCATCGGCCCAGGTCATGACCTTGTTGAAGTCGCCACTGATCTTGGGCTCGACAGTTTCCGCCTGGCCGAGCATGACTTCACCCGTTGAGCCATCGAGGCTGATCCAGCCGCCTTGTTTGATGACCGTTTTTCCGATGGTCATTTGTTTTTTAGCATAGTTAATCGAGACGCCAGCGGCACCTGCCACACAGCAGCGGCCCATACCACGGGCTACGACCGCCGCGTGGGAGGTCATCCCGCCACGTTCGGTAAGGATACCGAC
>JAIPFO010000054.1 GCA_021736565.1 Phycisphaerae bacterium
AAATGACAACACCACTTTACCTCATATTCATTTGTCAAAGAACAATTATATTTCTTGAGCTAAGCATTCTATGAATGCTGTAGCAGGAAGTCAAGAACTTTTTTAAAAAGTTTTTAACTTTTATTTTTTAAGAGCTAAGTATTCTACATTTGCTGTAGAACGAAGTCAAGTGCTTTTTTGAAAGTTTTTTAATTTTCTCTAAAAAGCTTTAACTTTTTTCTTAAGAGTTCAGCAGTTTACAAGTACTGCAGAATGAAGTCAAGTACTTTTTAAAAAGTTTTTTAAAAAGTTTTCTAAACCTTACTTCTTAAGGGTCAGGTATTCTACGGAAACCGTAAAACCCTGTCAAGTACTTTTTTTGAACTCTCGCTATTTAATTTTCAATGGAGCCGATCGGGATCGAACCGACGACTTCCTGGTTGCAAACCAGGCGCTCTCCCAGCTGAGCTACGGCCCCTTCATAGCGGCCGCATCGCTGAAAAATGCGATCAGCCGATCTTGTCCCGGATCCAGCCGATCAAACAAGCTACTATTGCAACGCCCAGGACTATAAATCCCAGCATTCGTATTATTGGCATTCCCGCCAACATCAGCTCATCCATCTCTGAATCCTCTCATACTTACTTGTCAAATGATACAAACAGGCAATATATTACAGACTAGCGTTTTCAGTATCAAAAACGTCAATTATCGTATTATATTTTCTAGTTGCATCTAAATACTTTCGCAACGAAAGTATTGAATGGGCCCAGATGGAGTCGAACCATCGACCTCACCGTTATCAGCGGTGCGCTCTAGCCAACTGAGCTATGAGCCCATTTTTTTAGACGCCTCGCCTCGATGAAGGTCGGCAAATCGCCGCCCATTCAACGTCTGGGCGCCCTTTCTCAAAGCCACTATGTCCACCGTAAGTTCTTTTGAACTAACGATTAACATCATGTTTACTTGAAAGCTTTTTTGCTCTCACAATCAACATGAGCTAAGTAAGATAGTGACCTTTCGTGGATACGTCAAGTGCTAAAATAATATTTTTTATAATTATCCGAAATTTCTTTAAATAACCTAACCATTTTGCACCGTAACGCTCACATAAATCAAGATAAGTATTTCCATAATACCTTAATTTTTAACGACTTATAGTATTTACTAATATTTCGACACCCCCTTTTTATTTTTTCGATATATTATTCAATATTTTTGAATTTTTTACATGTATTTTAAAACGAATTCATTTATTTTCAGGAAAAAAAAAATTCCTATGGCAGTTTCACGCGTCACTCCCACGACACAAATCCTTCCCGGCTCTCTATTACAAACTTCGCCCCACCGCAGCCAGCCATCAAAATCACTTATCACTCAGGCAAACCTCTTATCCTTGACGGCTATTTGCTTTATAAATATTTATATTTTACATTTTATACGACGATGGCCGGGCCATCCCGGCCATTTTTTTCCCGACCGCATGGTGACCGATTTCCGTCTAAAAAACTTTATGCTTTAGTAGATGCGTCAAGTATCAATAACCTTGAATTTACCACTTTGTTGCCTCCTGATGACCTATCAAGCAGGAATTTGCCATAAGATTGGAATTTTGCACACTTTCGAATGCAATTCCAAATAAGGGTAAAAATATTACACATTCCAGGATAACACCCCTGCGAACCCAATACATTCAATCAAACACAATAAAAAGCACGAATGTACTCTCTGAGGAAAAATGGAGTAAAACAACAAACCTTGAATTATCAAAAAATACGAATAATGTTCCATCCGTCAAAAGTCGGTTTAAATCATCTTAAACACCATTTAAGACACAAAAAACAGGCATCAATAGCCGCTATGGCCATCCTGGCAATGTTTGCAACCCAACTAATGGCACAGGATACCACCTATTTCATTTCCACGAGCCAAAGGGCTCGTCTCTGTGGAATTTCTTTTGACGATGATGAAATCATCAGTTATCGACCCAAAGACAATTCATCATACCTGTTTCTTTGTGACACCCTGCTGGAGTATGACCATGGGATTGATGCCTTACATATCCAACGTAGCGGAACACTTATTCTTTCAAGCCGGTCTGCCGGTCGATTGGGAAATTTGAACTTTCACCCGGGTGACCTGGTTGAGTATAACCCATTGAGTGGCTCTGCTCGCATCGTTTTAAGCCATAAAGTGTTTTCAGGACACGCCCCTGTTGATTCCGCCGTCAAAGCCGATTTCGACCCGGGTGTTAATATCAATGCCCTCTTCGTCCGTGACAATGGCCATATAATCCTCTCAGCCGCAGATAACTTCATATTGGCTCAAAAAGCGTTCACTGCTGGGGACCTGGTTGAATATGATCCTAAAACAAAAACCGCTTTAACCTTGCTTGGCCATAAACTCTTTTCATCACCGCCAACTATGGCCCCCCCTGCCAAAAATAATTTCTTGTCTCCAAAATCGCCCCTTCAGGCCCGGGAAACAGGTTCCATAAATACCGATGACGCTAATGTCAATATTGATGCCGTTTTTATTCGTAATAATGGCCATATCATTTTGTCCACCGAACAGAGGGCCACGCTTTGCAACGTCACTTTCGAGCCAGGGGATCTCATTGAATATTCACCGGAAAATAACCGGGCCGAAATCCTGTTAAATCAGGCTATTTTTACGGATACCGCCATCAACATCGACGCCATCCATTTAGAGCTCGACACCCCTGTCAGTAGGGCCTCAGGGGCAGGCCAGGGCGTCAATCTCCAACCAACGACAGCCTCCGATAGCGGCATATACGATCCGGCCTATAATACCCCAAATGTAGCGATCTCCAATTTTACACTTCGATCGCCGGTCTCATCTTTCTCAGTAGGGACTTCCGGAGGTAATTTGCAATTTTCTTCGCCGCCTCCTCGCACAACCCCACCTGAAAAATACACCAATGTACCAGAACCCGCTACCATAATAATCCTGGGGTTCGGCCTTGTCTCATTATTCCTCCGGCGAGATCGCCACCTGGCTAACAGTTAAAATATCCAACTTGATGATTGATGACCACTTCAAAAATACCGAGGCCCTCAGCCCTCAATACCGCCCCAGTGTTATTTCTAACCCAATAATCACTCCCGCGTTCAAAAGTCATTTTTCGACTTCAAAATCACCCTTTAAGATGCGGAAAACGGGTATCAAAATACTTATGACGCTGGCGTCAATAATGCCTTAAATCGTCTCACAGGCCTTTAAAGTAATCACTGATCCCATCAGCAATCGCATAGGCCACTTTCTGCTGATACGCCGTCGTATTGAGATTCCTCGCCTCGATACCATTACTGAGGAATCCGCATTCGATCAGCACAGCCGGTCGAGAATGACCTTCCAATACTCGCAGATTTTGTGGACGGACCGATCGCACTGAAATACCAGACCGCTCCAGGGCCGCCTTGATGGTGGTCGCAGGCCGCTTGCTATAACGGGAGGCCGTTCTGCCGATCAGAACCGTTGCGCCTTGCACGCTCGAATTGCTCGTATAGTCGACATGGATGGAAACCAAAAGGGCCGCTCTATTCTCTTCTGCGATCGAGGCACGCCGGTCTAGCTCAATAAACCGGTCGCCACTACGAGTCATCACCGTTTGCGCCCCACGAAGCCTCAGAACCCGGTCTAGTTCTTTCCCAATAGCCAGCACGATCGCCTTCTCTGGAAGTTGCGAAAGCCCTTGGGTTCCAGGATCCTTGGCGCCATGCCCGGGGTCAATAATGATGGTCTGGGACCCTAAATAGCCCAGAGATTCATTGGGCCAACCAGAATGATGACCCGAGGGTGGCCGTTTAGACCGATCAAACCCCACCCCATCCTTCCAGCCCGGCGGATAGACGCGATGCGGTATCAGCGGCTTGGGTTCTACACAACCGCCCAATTGTAAAACAGCCAGAACTCCAACGATCCAGAAACCACATAGTTGAAATCGCAATAACCTCATGCCCCCGCCTTTTATTTCTTATAAACATCGTTAGGATCATAAACAGGCGACGAAATAAATTCCATTTCGTGTGCCGAATCAGGCTTCACCCGGCGGTAGAAACAGGATTGATAGCCAACATGACACTGCCCAGAATCGACTTCAACCTTCAATATCAGACAGTCCTGATCACAATCGACCAGGATATCCTTGACCTTCTGAACGTGCCCGGACTCCTCGCCTTTTCGCCACAGTTTCTGACGCGATCGACTGTAATAAATCGCATTGCCCGTCTTAATGGTTTCAGCAAGAGCCACCTCATTCATGTAAGCCACCATCAGAACCTCCCCACTGGCGGCATCCTGAGCAATCGCCGGGATCAGGCCGTCACTGTCATATTTCGGGGTAAATTTACTGCCAACTTCGACTTCTTTCGGTGCAGACATTCAAAAATCTCCATTATTAAGATCAAGGTTAAATTCCCAGGGGGTTCTTTGAAATGAAACATAACTCTTTATTATTTAGAGTGTTACGTTTCGTATTGTCGGAAAATCCTTTCCCCCTGAAACATATATCCTAGAGATTTTATAGGATTTTTAGGTTTTTGTACATAGTTTTCTTTTGGCCTGCCATTTAGGACGCCCACACCATTAGTCGCTCCGCCAAAGCCCGCTCCAATTTTAAGAGATGAAAGGGCCTTCAAAAATACGTTTCACCCCGGTGTCCCTCAGGACCAAATCACCCCGTGAATCTATATCAGCGAGGTTGACACCCTCACTTTCACCTATGATACCGCACCTGACGGCCAGGAGTACGAAGGGTTCAAAGAACATTTCCCCCCAGGCCTGCGATGCCCTTTGCTTTCCCTTAAATATCCCGCTTCTTGACACCCCTTGCTGCCAAAACCCCTGGCGGTGTTGTTCTCGGATGGCAAAAGGGGATCGCAGAAGCAAACATTGGGAAACTGCCAGCAGACAGTCTACCTGCAATCCTGAAGAGACCAACCGGAATGAGCAACTATTATCGGGCGTTACCCCCCTATTATCCGCGTTTTCACTGCTGTTATAAAGATATCACTTCAGTTGGAGCATGTGGATACCGATCAGGGAGTGTGGCTACACCGGATAAGAGGCCAGTGAGATTGGTGCTTTGAAGGCCCATTATGAGTACAAAAATCAATATCGCTCGTGGAGTTTAACCGATTTGGACCTGGATCGAATAAAAATGGAACTGGAAAGCTGTGATTTCCATGACTTGCTGGAAGTTGAGAAATATTTATCGGCGCTTCTCAATACCGCCCAGGTCAATCTGGACCGGATATTCAAAAACGACGGTGAAGAAATCACAAGAGAAGAGCGATTCTCAACCAATCTTTCGGGAACATTAACTCGAATTACCAATGTCAGGCCTGGCGAACGCAAAGAATATAATATTACCATCGAAAATGTTTCACGCAAAGGGATGAATTTCAGGGTTGACAAAAACTTTACTCCCTCCCAAATCGTTGAAATTAACTTCGCCAGCCCCGCCGGCAAGAGAAAAAATTGTTATATGGAAATCGTCCGCATGAATCGGAGATCAAATCCCGATGGAAAATGGCTGGAGGTCGGATCTCGAAGTATTAGTAAAGAGCAAGTCAGTCTATTACGGCACCAGGAAGAACAAACCGGCATCATTCAATCGAAGCTTAAAAACAGAACCGGTATCATGATCATAGCCGTTGGCTTACAAAATAATGACAACTTAAACGCTATCTCACATCTAAAATCTCATGATTATCAAGTGCGACTCATGGACAGTGTGCATCAAGCCATACAAAGTGCCAAAAAACTTTCCGCCCAACTAATCTTATTCTGTGATGGAACCCGGCTTTGCAACGACCCGGAATTGCTTGCCGAGGCCATTTCCTGTTCCGAAAAGATCCCTACATTGGCGATTGTAAAAACCGATGAAGAGAGATTGGCACTGCTGAATGTGGGAATTGATGAAGCGATGACTGTCAAAAATGTCAATACCTTCATTTCTCATGCGATCGAACGGGCCCTGATCGGCCATTCTATTCGAAAGAAAAAATCAAATCGTACCACACCCAGGGTCCTGATCGTCAGCAAGCATAAAACACGAATCAATATGATGACATTCTATCTTGATGAAAAGAATTACGATTGCTGCGCCACGGATGACCCGAATGATGCCACTGAATTCCGACAGGAACATTTCGACCTGGTCATTACCGATTTCTCACCTGAAAACACAGATCCTTTTAATGACATCCAGGGCCATTTCCATCCGACACCCATCATCGCACTCTGTGAGGACATCAGTACCGGTCGACAAGCAATAATCCATGGTGCCTGCAATTACCTTTGCACCCCTTCTAATCGGGATGAAGTCCACTCCATTCTCAAGAGCACACTACTCAAAAAACATCCTGAAAACTGGTAAATTGCACACCCGCCCCTGCGAAAAAACTTACGACGCTGACGTCATCACCAGCAGTTTGCATCGAACAATGTCCCATCGCCTCAACTCGTCAGCCTGCTAGGCATTGTCAATCCGCCGGCTTTCCAGATAAACGCCACGCCTTTAAACGTGCCCGCCAGGGCGACTTGGCATCCGGGTAAGACTTCAGCATCACATCAATGACATGGCCGGTCTGATCAGACGAACCCATCGCAGAAGCACACCGCAGCGAGTAATAACGCGATTCCCACCAGTAGTAACCCAGGCGGGTATCGGCTGTCGGCTTGGTCGAGGTCCGGATCGTGTGCCATAACTTCCGGGATGTGCCATACTCCCCCTGCGAAAACCGAAGGAGCGCCTCACATCGGACAAACCATATCTGCTTGGAAAAACCCGGGATACGACGACCGCGTGCCAGTAAAATATCAACACGCGACATCAGCGAAACCAGGTCCCGAACCGAAGCACCGTTTGATACATTCACCGAACTGACCGCCAGGTATTCCAGAAGTAATTTAAACGCCTGAGAAGATTGGTTATCAGCCGGTTTCCCTTCAAATGACGCATAGACCAGACGCGCCAGGTGCAGCGAATCCGCCAAGCGGCCTGGAAGCTCGACACGGTCACCCCGCCCGTGTGAGGCCAATAACTCGGCCCACTGCTCGTTCAGCAGCCGCATCGCCAACCCGAGCAACTCAGAAGGCTCCCCACCCACCTCAAGCACGCGAGACAGCGGGTCGATCATCAGCGAAATATCCCCCGTTTTATGACAGAGTTGGTCCAGAAGGAGCATCGTATTGATCGCGATGGCATTATCCAGATTGTCATTAATGAGCCGCGTGAACCGCGTGATTAAAACTCGATAACGCAACGCCAGCTGGTCAGGCGAAATTTCCTGAGATGCCAGGTCATGATAACAGCAATAGGCCTGCTGATAAACCGCCTGGAGATAATTTTCATCCTCCCGCCCCACCGTCGCCAGGATCGCTGCCGCCTGCTGATATAGCTTGGCATCCTGAAACAATTGGCCGTAAAAGTAGCGATAAGCGCGAGCCGTTTCAGATTTGGAAAACGGGCCCGTGGGACTCACCTGACCAGGTGCCACCTGACCGACCAATGTCCCCAGGACGTCACGGGTCCGTGGACCATAGGCCGCCGGGTCCTCCCTGTAAAGCCCCCAACTCAGCGAAACGGCCATGGAAATAGCCTTCTGGGCACTAACAGTATCCTGGTGGTATATTGTAGAAAATCCTGGATGGTCACGGGCCAGCTGATGCCAGAATTTTATCGCCTCCAGTGTATATTGGTGCGCTTTTTTCGTATGGCCCGCCTGGGTTTCTGGGGCGACCAGTTGAAAATTGCACAGACCAAGATGATAAAGCACCAAAGGATAGACGGGATGATCCGGCTTTCGATTCCTCAGAAATGACTGGTAAATATAGATCGCCTTCAAAAAATCAGGGGAACGACGATTCTGGTAGTGCCCCCCCAACGCCTGGATCTCAAAATCGTCACAAGTGTCCAGGAATTTATCCAGGGAAAATGTGCCCCCCATCCCGGACACCGTCACCAGCGACACCGCCAGATGCCGGGCAACCAGATCACTGATTTCCGGCTCCAGCTCCGGAAATCCCCCTGCCAGGTCCTTTAGAGAGTCCAGATAACAGCGATCAAAAAGAAACTGTCGCTCCGGACTCGCGGTCGAGTGCTTGATGATATCCTGCTGAACCATGCTTTCAAACAGCGCCAGTTGCAGCCGATTGCCGGTAACCCCTTTGATCGTTTTACTGTTCTTGTTCAACCATAAACGAAGCTGGGTGATTTTAGTCAGAACCTCCCGCGTCTTCGAAACGCGATGCCCACCCTCAACGAACTGTAAACGTAGCGATTCCAGATACGTATCAAAGTCGTCGGGACTGATCTTCTTGATGGACGCCCGAATGGTGCTCGCGGCAGGTGATACGAGATAATCAGGAGAATTTGATACCAGTTCACGATACAATCGAGACTGCCAGAGCCGCAATTGCTGGCTATTCGATTGCTGGATCGATGTATTTCCAAGAATTGCGGTCAGTTTTTCGAGATTTCCCCTCAGGGCCGTCACAACAGCCGTCTTTGAAGCAGGGGCACCGGCAGTCGTATCGCGGTTCGAACACCGAAATGACCGGCTGCGAAAATACCAGTAGGCCGCATCGGAAAGGACCAGGTTTTGCTGAATCTCGCTCAGATGGCCAAAAAAACCAGTCTTACCAAACCGCGACTCCCAGTCGTTATCCGGGTACCAGTCCAGCCATGCCATCAGATCGCCCAGAACGCCGTGGGTGATCGTCAAATAGTCACCCCCCTCAACAAGCTCTTCCGCCAGAATTTCCGCCGATGGATTGGGCGTCACATTGGCATAAAAGCAAATCTGCAGATCATTCAGCAGGCAGCGATCAAAGAGAACCCCCTGGGTGACCGCCAGGTAACGATCCAGCAACCGGGTATGCCGATGCACAAGCATCGCCTTGAGAACCGCGGGAAGGACCGGCTCGCACTTCGGGTCCTCAACGGTAGGCTCCTTCCCCAAACCATCCACATAGCGACTCTTAAACTCAGCGAAATGAGGAAGATCTCCTGCTTGTTCACCCGTAACAACCGGCCCGGTCTCTTTTTTTTCGTCGGCCTGCGCGCCAAACGGCCGCAAATGCAACAAGACCGCCAAGAGTACCAGGACGATCAATATCTTTTGTTGAGGTCTATTTAGTATGATACGGCAACTCCTGACTCGGGACATGACAGCCCCGGCCCTGCGTAGTCTCATTAGCACAACTGATATTTCGATTGGAAGTATAGATTCCCACGCCAAAAATCATTTTTCGTCTTTCAAATCGCCCTTTAAAATGTGAAAAAGGGGCATGAGTGTATGATTTTATCAATAAAAATCCACTTGGCAACACTGTTTTTATAACGACCCGTCGTATACAACATAAAACCTGAAATTAAAACAACTTACACTCCGAAAAGGGAAATGATATTTCGTCGTGCCCCCCTAAGAAAGCCAGGAGACAAAGCCGCCTTGATCCGCCCCTGCGTCAGTTTTGGCCGTGCGGTTATTCGACCATCGTAAAAATAATATTCCGCAGATCCAACTGCCACAACATATCATACGTCTTGACAACGTGGTCCCATTTCGTCAGGGCATTGGGAACCAGCTTAACCGGGTCATCGAGATTACGGCCCTGCTGAGCGATTATTTTTTTTAATTCAACTCCCAAATCAGAAAAACTCCCCCTCTCCTCGGGCGACCCGACAGTAAAACTGCCCGCATCGCCAATATCAACCACACACGAACCATCCGGGCGACTCTGAAGATAGATCAACAGCGGCTCCAGCTCGACCAGGTCTGATCGAGTGATCTGGCGAGGCAACTCGGCTGGCAGAAAACCTTCACGGGGCCTGAAATTCGCCGTCATCAGGAAAAATATCAACAGAAGAAACACCACATCGATCATCGGGATCATCCGTATTTGCATACGGGATGAAGACGCAAAACGCTGGCGAATGGAATGGTAATGTTTCATTACTCAGCAACCTTTTCAGAACGAAAGGCCGCGATCTGAATTTTTGTCTGCCCCGCGCCCGCTGACGCCAACAACGCATTTTGGACCTGGCCATAGGTCAGGTTGCGATCCGCCCGGATATGGATCAACGGGGCCACCTTCGCACTGGACTGATCGGCAATAGAATCCGTCAGGTCGGCCAGAAGCAGGGGAAAGTTATTCTTATATTTTTGGCCATACGGGTCAAAGACACTCGCTCGTACAGCATACAGCGGCAACTTGTCATCCCCGCCACCATCATCCCCAGGAAATACCGAAACTGTCACAGCATTACGGTCAAGCTGGTTGGTCACCACGGCACTCGGGCAATCGTCCGGAACGGCCAGCGTATAATTCTCGCGAACGATAAACTGACAGATCAGCATGAAGAATATGATCAACAGAAAGACCACATCGATCATCGGGGTCATATTGAACTGCGGTTCACTGTGAAATCGTAATATGGAATGTTTTTTTATCATGGTATTAAATGGTTCACTCCCACGGTAAAAGTCGATTCGCATCGTTCAAATCAGCCTTGATGATGCAGAAAAACGGCTTTGAAATCAAATAAATCGCTGATACCTATTTTGACGGAACGGCGATCAGTATTTCCTCGGCGGTCAGGGCGGTTTCTGCGGATAGGGCATCGATTCGATTCCGAAAAAAACCGTAGGCCGCCAGGGCCGGAATCGCCACCACCATCCCCCACCATGTCGTCACCAGGGCAGTCGAAATCCCATCGGCCAGTTCCACCATTTCAGGCTGACCTCCCGCCTGGACAATACTATTAAACGAATCGATCATGCCCCATACCGTACCAAATAAACCGATCATCGGGGCAACATTCCCAATAATGTTCAGCCATTCGATCTTACGCAAAAGCGTGGTCGTATCCTGCTCCAGCATTTCCGCCATCGCTGTATCCATCGCGTCATGGCCGTTATGAACTTCGCTGAGACCAACACATAAAACCCGTGCCAGTGAGCTTTCCTGCTGGTCGAGATATTCCATGGCTTTGGTAACCTGGGAACTCGCCAGAAAATCACCTGCCGTCTCGATCACCTCGGCAGGAATAAGACGCGAATGACGTATCGCCAGGCAATATTGAACAACCAGGCTGACCGTAACGATCGAAAGCAACAGCAGCAGCCACACCAGGGGACTCTCGACAATGAAAAATCGATAGGACGTCTCCGAAGCAGATTCAACCGCACCGGGATCAGCGCCATAGCTACTGGCGGGAACCAGGCTGATCATGACAGAAAACAGTATGGAAATTTTTCTCATATTTTTCAACTTTCAGTATGAATATTGTTCCCTCACCTCAAAAATCGATCCACCAAAGGCAAATCATCCGTAAGTTGCGAGAACTGGACTTCAAAAATACTTAAGACGCCTACGCCTTCCCTGCGATTTTATTCCTCACGGCAAAGCTCCTCATCGGTAACAAAACGAAACCGACCATGATTTTCACGGGCTAGCGTATCCAGAAATTTCTTGTTTTCAGTACTGCCACAGGCAATAACATGGATCGTCGCGGGATACTGACGGCGGGCCTGAAGATACTGTAACATCATCGAAACCTGATCATGGTCAAACTCGCCATCAGTAAACAGATAAAACAACTGGGCATACCTGCCATCAAACGTTTTGGCCTCAAATCCTCTCCGCAATGCATTGACAACCCCCTTCCAGGCCTCTTCCTTACTCTTGACATTGATCAGCCCCGTCTGGTTGACATAATTAAGGCCTTTATGACGGTGCGTTGCATTGGCACGGATAAGGCTGCCGGACTGAAGCTCTTTGGGCTCACCGCCGGCAAAAAAGACCAATTGGAAATATTGGGCCGGGCTCAAGGCACTTATCGCTTTTCGAAGCTCCTTGCGAACATAATCCTCCGCCAGGATCATACTGCCGGAACGGTCTATGATATAACAGATACAATCCGAAGACCCGGATATCCCACCAAAACTGCTGGGATAAAACGGCCGGGTAACGACACTCCGGGCCGTGCCCCCCCCCGGGGAACCACCCAGGGCCGCTATCGTTTCGTTCTTCGGTGGGATCGGCGCAGCGACTTGAACCATCGCCGGCGGCGGAACCGCCGAAGGCATAAGCTCCAGAAGGTCACTTGAATCGGGGGTAAGCGTTTCAGTCAGTGGCTCAAGCTCAAGGATTTCCGCCTGGGACTCCAGGGTGGTCCTCGGAGTCTCATGGGGCGCATCGGGCGGTAAAATAATCGGGGCAACAACCAGAAAAAGCACAATAATGATCCCATGAATCAGGATAGAGACGCCCCAGCCGGTCACAGGTAAGGACCAGCGAATAGAGGTTGGAATATGTCGAGTTACTAATTTCATGTTGAACCTGATGGTTGCCCCAGAAGTCGATCCGCCAAAGGTCGTAGACCAGCCTTTGGATGGCGAACCAGCCCTTAAGATGCGAAAAAACGGCTCCAAAAAACTGAGGACGCTGACGCCAATAAAACAAAAAGTGCAGCAGCACTCCATTCACAAAGTGCCAAAATAGACAATCATCCTCAATTTGTCAAGTTTCTTAAAAAAACCTCCCGCGTCAAAAGTCGTTTTTTATTATTAAAATTGACGCCAAAGACTTTCACCGCTAGTTCAACCAGAAAGAAAAGTAAAGATACATACAAAGGACCACTCCAAGCACAACGACGGTTGCCAGGATGTCCAACATATTCCAACTTTCACGATTCTCACGCTTTTGTTCGGCGGTCGCGGTTGAATAAGTCAGACCAACGAGCTGGGCTTCCGAGGGCTTCTCGGTCAGCAGCGACACCACGGTAATAGTCAATACACTGATCACCAACAGCCAGCCGGAGGCAAACAGAAAGTTATACTGGCCGATCGCCTCAAGCAGGCTACCTTCATCGAACATCTTGGCACCCTCCATCCCCTGAATGGCCAGTTTCGTCATCCCGGCAATAAAGCCCACAACCAGGCCGGCAACCGCCCCTTTACCGTTGACGCGTTTCCAAAACAAGCCCAGAAGGAAAACCGCGGTGATCGGCGGCGCCAGGTAGCCCTGGACACTCTGCAAATATTTGTACAATCCGCCCTTTGCGATAATCGGCATGATCGGGATCCACATCAACCCCAGTCCCACAACAACCAATGTCGCAAGTCGGCCAACATTCACCAGGGACCTCTCGGAGGTCTCGGGACGAATCTTTTTGTAAATATCAATTGTAAATAATGACGCACAGGAATTAAATAACGACGAAAGCGAGCTCATCAACGCTGCCAGCAAGCCGCCAACCACCAACCCCCGCAAGCCCGGCGGCAGCAGTTCGGTTACCATGGTCGCAAATATCTTATCACCATCAAGAACGCTCTTGCCTTCCTCGATCTTTGTCGGAATATCAATCAACCCCTTATCATGGAGCGCCCAGCCGATAAGCCCGGGCACCAGAAAGATCAATACCGGCCATATCTTCAAAAAACCACCCCACAAGGCACCCCGCCGACAATCACGCAAACTTTTAGCCGCCAGGGTTCGCTGAACAATGTATTGATCGGTACACCAGTACCATATCCCAACGATCGGCGAGGCGATCAGAATGCCCAGCCAGGGGAAATCCGGGTCACTATTAGGCCGCCAGAGAGCAAATCCTTCCATGTTTTTACTGCAGACACTCTGCAACTCCCCCCAGCCACCAAGCTTACTCAGCCCATAAAACGTAATAAAGACCGACCCGGTCAGCAAAATGATCGCCTGGGCCGCATCGGTATAAACCACCGCCCGCAACCCCCCAAAAATCGTATAAACCCCCGTCAATACTACCGTTGCT